>JAOARS010000458.1 GCA_025210415.1 Marinifilum sp.
AAAATAATTTGAACAGAATATGTTTTTGTGTTTTAAAAGCTATGTTATTAATGATTACTGATAAAATTTAACACATGAAAGCACTTCTGTATATCAATTTTTATATCATAATTCGAATCAAGATTTAAATCTTCTCAAAAACAATTATTAATATTGTATCTAAGACATTTATAGTTTGTTTGTTGTGTTTTTTATCAAATCCTATCTCTTTCAAACTTTTGTTTTTGATTTCATTTCATAGTCAAATTGGGTTAGTAACTACATTAATGCGAGTTCGACTTCATAAATAAAATTTCAATGATTGATCATTTTAGGAAAAATCAAGAAAGCTTCCTTAAAAAAGCAATTAGAAGCATTTAAATATTTCATAATATTTTACCTCTTAAATGATAGTTTCATTAATAAAGAGAATAATATGAATTTTGAGTCCTGATAAAATAGGATCATTTACGAAAATTATATATCTTAGAAAGAAACATAAATATTTTAAATTATAGCTTATGACAGATGGAAATAATTTGGTTTGTGTATTTACAGGATCGCTTGTAGACGTAAAGTATTTTAAAGAAAGATTAGAAGAAATTGGGATTCCTTCGTTATGGAAGGATGAGTTTAGTTCCGGTACTATTGTTGGTATGGGTGGAATTCCTGATACGGTTGATCTTTTTGTAGAAGAGGATAATGAGACAAATGCTCGTAAATGTATTGCGAATCTGCAAGAGCAAAAATAGTAATCCAAAGCTTAGATACAGATGAATAAATTTCAAATACTACTAATTCTTTTAATGTTAAGCGGAGCATTATTTGCTCAGGAAAATGACCCAATGGTGACCGATAGGCCAAGTCAGGCTGAATCGGCCAGCATTATACCTATAAAAGGATTTCAGTTGGAATCCGGATTTGCTTTTGAACGTGTTGATTCTGAACTTCGAAATGTAACATTTAATACAACTTTATTGCGCTACGGATTGGTTGAAAATATGGAGTTGAGATTGGGTTTTCAATACTTGGGAAGGTATGAATCATTAGAAGGAGGAGATCGGGATGAAAATGGCTTTGGGCCACTCACTTTAGGAGCTAAATTTTTATTGATAGAAGAGAACGGTGATTTGCCACAATTGGCACTACTATCAACTTTATCGCTACCAAATACCGGAAATTCTGCTTTCGAAAATGACAACCTTGGTGCTGATATTCGTTTGACTGCAGATTACTCTTTAAATGAGGCCATGACTTTAGGCGGAAACCTTGGTGTTACCTGGAGTGGAATAAGTGGCGAAGATTATGCAGTTTGGATGTATGCGATAGCTGTAGGATTAGAGTTATCTGATAAAATTGGAACTTATGCAGAATTATTTGGCTTTTTTCCTGGCGAAGGAAAAAATGACCATAGGTGGGATGGAGGATTAACTTACGCTGTAGCTAATAATTTACAGCTGGATTTTTCAACCGGAATTGGTTTGAGTAAGGTTTCTCCGGATTTTTTTATTAGTTTAGGCTTATCAATAAGAATGCCTTAGAAAGGGAATTCATTACATCAATTCAAAATAAGGCTTGATCAGAATTCTGATCAAGCTTTTATTTTTCCAGCAAAATTCTTGAGATTAAAAATTTGGAATCTTCTTCAGCTTTGAGCCCATGCATTTGCCCCTTTTCAAAAGAAAAGAAGTCATCTTCTTCAACAATGTGAATCACACCTTCTATATCAAATGTAAGTTTTCCCTGTATTAAGTATAGACTGGCATTGGCAGGAGCAGGTTGAGGTGGTACTTCCATTCCTTTTTCTACACTTACAAGTAAGTTTTCGAATTGCGAATTTGAATAGATTTGTTCTTTCCGGATCTTTGAAACTTCGATTTTGTTGGATAGTTTTTTAAGTAATTTATTCATAACATTTTGTTTTCGATTAGGAATTGTGCTTTGAAAATAAGTATTTTAATTTTACTATCTGATTTAATTAGCACCTTTAATGTATGAAAAAGAATACTGTAATGTTTAAATATTTTTTAGTAATTTCAATAGCACTTTTTTCTTGTCAGCCAATGGTTAATATTGAGCAATCCAAACAAGAAATACTTGATGCCGATCAGGAATTTTCTAACTACTCGGTTACAAATGGTATGAATGAAGCATTTTATGCTTTTGCAGATGATTCAGCAGTTATATTGAGGAAAAACTCTTATCCGATTGTTGGTAAAGAACAAATACAAAAACTTTTTTCAAAAAGGAATGATTCTCTATTTACTTTAAGTTGGCAGCCTTCTTTTGTTGATGTGGCTAATTCAGGCGATCTTGGATATACTTACGGAATTTATAAACTCAAAACAGCCGATACAATTATGCAAGGTACATATGTTTCAATTTGGAAAAAAGGTGCTGATTCGAAATGGAAATATGTTTTTGATTCGGGAAACCAAGGATTAGGTAAAAATTAGCTTGATTTTATCTTTTGTCTTGTTCCCTTTATCATAGAAATGGTGTAAAGTCCCAGTGCGAACCAAATTAGGGAAAAAGCAATTATCTGCTCTCTTCTAAATGGTTCATCATATACAAATACGCCTATTAAAAGCATTAGTGTTGGCCCGATATATTGCATAAAACCAACTGCCGATAATGGAATTCTTTGTGCTCCTTTGGCAAACCAATATAGAGGCAATGTTGTAACAATACCTGTTAAAATTAAATAAGCATCAGTAGAAATATTGCCGGAGAATAAAGCACCGGATTTGTCAATTAATTTCCAGAAGATAAATCCGGCAGCAACTGGAGTCAATATAAAAGTTTCAACAGTTAATGCTGGTATAGCCTCAATTCCAGCTGTTTTTTTAACCAATCCATAAAATCCGAAAGATCCTGCTAATATGATTGCTATCCAGGGAAACTGCCCATAGTCAATTGTAAGATATATAACAGCTGCCGAGGCTATAATTAAAGCAATTGTTTTAAGTGTATTAAGTTTTTCCTTTAAAATGATCATTCCCAATAATACGTTTACAATAGGATTGATGTAATAACCTAAACTTGCCTCTACAATTTGATTGATGTTAACGGCATAAATAAACAATCCCCAATTTCCTCCAATTAGGATGGAAGAAATTAATAAACTATTACGTGTTTTCTTCTGTTTTAAAAGATTGATTAAACTTCTTTGTTTTTTGATAAGAATAAACAACAGGAGAAATACAAATGACCAGAATATACGATGAGCCAATACCTCTAAAGCAGGAATGCTGCTCAATAACTTCCAAAACAAAGGTAAAACTCCCCACGCGAAGAAAGCTTGTAGTGCATAAACATACCCCATGCCGGAGTTTTTTGAATGTTCCATGTTATTGTAATATCTGATTAAGTGGTTTGCAAATGTAATTAAATTCATATTTGAAGAATGTTAAAAGAATTGTAAATGATTTAGAAAATAAAACGTAAAATTTAATTAGTCTAAATAAAATATTTTAGTATTTTTGATTATAGATTTAAGTAAGCTTAAAAACAATAGATATGTCTTCTTCGATTGAGAACTTTGTTAAAACGATTTACAGCTTTTACAAGTTGGAAGCGCGAGATACCAAGCCCGGATCAATAGCCAATGCCTTAGGTATTAGTAATGCTGCTGCTACTGATATGGCTCGAAAATTATCAGAGAAGAATTTGGTTGAATATCAAAAATATCAACCCTTAAAATTAACCCAAAAAGGAGAAAGATTGGCACTTCAGGTAATTAGAAAACATCGATTGTGGGAAACTTTTCTTTACAGAACCTTTAATATGTCTTTGTTGGAGATACATCACGAGGCAGAATTGCTGGAACATTCAACATCAGATAAAATGGTTGATATTTTATGGAATTATCTGGATAAACCAGATTTTGACCCTCATGGTGATCCCATTCCTAACGTATATGGATCTTTTGATTTTGAGCAAGGCAGCGTAGTACTTTTTAAGACAGAAGAAAATGTAGATTATCGAATTATTAGATTGGTTAGTAATGATGAAGAATTTTACAATTTCTGTTGCGATAATAAGATAGAAATTGACAGTAAAATAAAAGTGGTGAAACAATATTCTAAAAACAAGTTGACAGAAATTTTAATTGATGGCAGACAAATTATCATTCCAAAGGAATTTTCGAATAACATATATGTAAAAAAAATAAATCAATAAAAAAATGAAAATAATAAAGCATATAATTTTAATTCTTGGTTTACTGGGAATTAATGAAACTCTTTTAGCACAGAAAACAGATGCGAATGTTTTTGGTGATGTAAAATCAGAACAAAGTGGTGAACATATCCCTTTTGTAAGTATTTATTTAGAAGGTACAACACTAGGAATAACAACAGATCATACAGGTCATTATTTATTGGTAAATTTACCTGTAGGCGAACACATTTTAGTTGCTAAATCGATTGGATACGAGAATTCATCAAAGAAAATTGTTGTTGAAGCTGGCAAAACCATTGAAGTAAATTTCATTTTAAAGGAGAGAGTAATGGCTCTTGATGATGTAGTGGTTACCGGAACAAAAACATTCAAACGAAAAACCGAATCGCCTGTAATTGTGAATGTCTTGGAAAGTAAGGCATTGGATCAGGTACAAGCTTGCAACATTTCTGAAGGTTTACGTTTTCAGCCAGGCTTACGAGTTGAAACTGATTGCCAAACTTGTAATTATACTCAACTTAGAATGAATGGGCTTGGTGGAGGATATTCGCAAATTCTGATTAATGGCAGGCCTATTTTTAGTCCGTTAACCGGATTGTATGGAATGGAACAGATTCCTGCCAATATGGTTGAAAGAATTGAGGTTGTTCGTGGTGGAGGATCGGCTTTGTATGGTTCCAGTGCCATTGGAGGAACTGTAAATGTAATTACAAAGATTCCGAGTCAGCCAAGCTACGATTTTGGAGTAACTACACAGTTTATTGATGGCAAGGAATCTGATGTAATCATGAACGGAAACCTTAGTATGTTGAATCAAAAACGCAATGCAGGAGCTTCCATTTATGTGAATCGCCGAACAAGAAATGCTTATGATGCAAATGGAGATAATTATTCGGAATTACCCGAACTAAAGAATAACTCTTTTGGTGCAAACCTGTTTTATAAACCTACCGAAAATCAAAAATTGGAATTGAGTTTTACAAGTTTACATGAATACCGATATGGTGGCGAAATGGTTAGTAAGGCAGCTCATTTGGCTCAGCAATCTGAAGAAAGAACGCATGATGTGCTGATGGCCGGATTGGACTATCAGATCAATTTTAATGAGGATAACTCGTCTTTTATAGCATATGTTGCAGGCCAATATACCGAAAGAGATCACTATACGGGAATTTTCCCTGATGATGAACAGGAGATTGAATTGCACTTAAGTGATCCTCCTTATGGAGATACAGAAAATACAACTTTACAATTTGGAACTCAGATAAATCATAGATTGAATGAATTTTTAGGTGGTAAAAATGTGATAACTCTTGGGACTGAATACATTTATGATGATGTTTTGGATTCTATTCCACGATACAGTTATGGTACAGACCAAACTACTAAAAACTTTGGAGGCTTTATTCAATCGGATTGGGAAGTAAGGAAAAATTTAAACTTTCTTGCTGGTTTGCGAGTTGACAAACACAATTTGGTTGATAAAGCGATATTTAGTCCTCGATTGTCTTTGCTATACAAATATAAAACCAATACTCAGTTAAGAGTGACATGGGGGACAGGATTTAGAGCACCTCAGGCATTCGATTCGGATATGCACATTGCTTTTGCAGGTGGCGGAATATCAAGAATTATTTTAGCTGATGGTTTGAAAGAAGAACGGTCTAATTCATTAAGCGGTTCGATTAATTACGATAAAGCAACAGAAAAATGGATTGCAGGTTTTACCATTGAAGGGTTTTATACCAAGTTGGATGATGCATTTTATTTGGAACCATTGGAGGCAGATGAGTTTGGCGAAAGATTTGAAAAAAGAAATGGTTCAGGTGCGAAAGTGCAAGGTACAACCTTGGAATTTCGTGCAAATTACAATCGAATTGCTCAGTTCGAAGCTGGTTTTACCCTTCAGTCGAGTAAATTCGATGAAGCGGTAGAAAATATTGAAGGATTAGAAGCAAGACGCGAGTTTCTGAGAACTCCCGAAAAGTATGGATATGCAAGTTTGTCGTTTATGCCATCGCCAAAGTTTAATGCAACTTTAAGTAGTGTATACACCGGATCAATGATATTGGCTCATTTTGGCGGAGCACCGGAACAATCAATTGATGAGTACAAAGAATCAGATTCGTTTACCGAATTAAACTTGAAATTATCGTACACTTTTAAATTAAAACAAGTGGACTCTGGTTTAGAGTTATTTGGGGGTATTAAAAACATTACAAATGCTTACCAGGATGATTTTGATAGTGGAAAGAATCGCGATAGCAACTATGTATATGG
>JAOARS010000459.1 GCA_025210415.1 Marinifilum sp.
GTTAAATTGTTTTGAATATTTTGAGTTTAGACAAGTTAAAAAATTAAGGCATAGCAGAGTTACGGCGCAATTTTTTAATGAAGTGTAAACTTAAAATAGCAGAAGAATAATGCTCATTTCAATGTAATATTGGTATTACACCATTTTAAAAATGAAGTAAGCTATATTGATTATTTGATATCATGCCGATATAATAATGGTTGAGCCTTTCGAGTGAAACGAAGATAAGGCTCATTTCATTATACAATCGGTATTACGCCATAATGTGCTTTTGCCATTTCCAGGCCGAATGCAATGTTTCGTCGAGTGTGCTTTTTGCTTCCCACCCCAATTCATCATTTGCTAAAGATGTATCGGCATAAATTTTTTCTATGTCGCCTGCACGGCGATCGACTATTTTATAAGGAACTTTCTCTCTTGTTGCTCTTTCAAAGGATTCTATAATCTCCAATACCGAAACTCCATTGCCTGTGCCAACATTAAAGTATTCATAAGCTTTCTGATTTTTATTCTCCAATAATCGTTCAATGGCTACAACATGGGCTTTTGCCAGGTCTACAACATGTATGTAATCGCGAATTGCCGATCCGTCAGGTGTATTGTAATCATCTCCAAATACGCTTAACTCTTCCCGAATTCCTGCTACTGTTTGTGTTAAAAAAGGAATTAAATTATTGGGTATTCCCAATGGCAATTCTCCTATTTTTGCTGTTTCGTGCGCCCCAATCGGATTGAAATATCTCAAGGCAATTCCCTTTAATTTTGAATTGGCATATACCGTATCGCGAATAATATCTTCACAAATGCTTTTGGTATTTCCATATGGCGATTCGGCTTCTTTCCTTGGAGTTTGTTCGGTTACAGGTAGCTTTTCAGGCTGTCCATATACTGTACATGATGACGAGAACACCAAGTTGTTTACATCAAAATCATTCATGCACTGCATAATGTTCATCAGTGAATTCAGGTTGTTATGGTAATACATTAATGGTTTTTCAACTGATTCTCCGACTGCTTTCGATGCTGCAAAATGGATAATAGCATCTAAATTTGAATATTTTTCAAAAAATCCGGCAAGCTTGTTTTTATCTGTTAAATCAAACTGTTCAAACTTTGGTTTAATTCCTGTAATTTCTTCAATTTGATCCAGAACTTCAATTTTTGAATTGGACAGGTTGTCTACAATAACAACATCGTATCCACTGTTTTGTAACTCTACAACTGTATGTGATCCTATAAATCCTGTACCTCCTGTTACTAAAATCTGATTGCTCATGGTATTTCTTAATTATCTAAACTACTTTGTTTTAAGCAGTATTTTATCATTTAATATTATCAAGTTTTTATTTTTACAATACTTATTTCAACCATTCCGGCATGGTTTCCGGATTTTTTGTCCATCGTTTTACACGATTGTTAATCATATGAAACTCCTTATTCTTTTCTGTTGGCTGATAAACATCCTTTGGCAAATACTGTTTCAATTTGGCAATTACATCTTTATATTCGGATTTTTCTGCCAGATTCACATGTTCACCAAAATCATTTTCTTCATCGTACAATTCTTCCGAACCATCGTTATAACGTATGTATCTCCATTTATTCCGACGAATTGAATGTGATCCGTAAGTCCATGTACTAATAACGGGTTTGTTACGCTTAACACTCATATCGGAAAGTAATGGCTTAATATTTTCTCCATCGTATTGTTCTTTTCTTTCCAAGCCGCAAAGTTCAGTTAAAGTAGGATAGATATCAAGCAAACTAACCTCATTACGGTTAACTTTTCCTTGAGCTGTTATGCCTGGTGCAACCCATATCATAGGCGATACTGTAGCTTCATTCCAAATGTTATTTTTGCGCCAGTTTCTCTTTTCTCCAAAGCATTGTCCATGATCTGACCAAAGTACAATAATGGTATTTTTAGCATACTTGCTATTATCCAAAGCATCTAACAATTTTCCCAACTGAGCATCCATAAAGGTAATTGCAGCCAAATATCCTTGCACCAATTCTTTACGGTAAGCCGGACTTATGGTGTTTACAATCAATTCGGCTCCCGGATCTGTTATTCCTTCGGCCATAGCTTTTCCGTAAATTGGAATATCAGCAAACTCATTCTCAATTGCTTTAGGAATTTCAATCTCATTCAGCGGATACATATCAAAATATTCACGCGGCGCAGTATATGGAACATGAGGGCGCAAAAATCCAACTCCCAACATAAATGGTTTATCGTAATCATTCTGTAAACGATCAATGGCCCATTCTACATTTAGCTCATCAGGCATTTTACCTTTCGGCAGGTATTCTCTGTCAATTGGGCCTGCACACAATGAAAAACCAGGGAAATTTGTTCCGTGCTCTTTATTGTATTTCACGGTGCCTGATCCTCCCATAGGAAATGGATAAAAATCAGGAGCTCCATATCGGTTTCCATCATTTATCAATTTTTCAGTTAAAGCGTAGGCTCTTGGTTTTCTTTCATTCCAGAGTTTCTGACTCTCAAAATCATCTTCAATGGCCCAACAAGCATGCCCCTCTATTTTGCCACAAGCCATGGTGTGGTATCCATTTTTACGGAAATAAGCAGGCAATAAGCTTACTTCGTTCCAAATTTCCTGATTGGGTGTACCACTTTTATTCGTATAACATCCGGTAGTTGTTGGTGCAAGCGATGATAAAACAGCCAAACGTGAGGGCGTACAAACGGCAACCGATGCATGCGCATTGGAAAAATAAACTCCTTTTTGTGCCAAACGATCTAAATTTGGTGTTTTAACATCGGGATGTCCTTTTGCCACCCCAGTCCAATCATTCAAATCATCAACCGAAATAAAAAGTACATTTGGTTTGCTTGCCTCTTCGTGCTTTTTCTTGGTATCTCCTCCACAAGATTGTAATAACAAGACACCAACACCAAGCAATATAGCATTACTTATTTTATTAATCATATTAATTTGAAGTTATTTAAATAGTTTAATCCCAATGTTTTTAATTCATCAACTGCGATTTTGGAAGCAACTTTTGCCAAGTTTCTTTCTTCCACTCAACTGGTTGCTCCATTTCAAGCATCCATTGATCAAATGCTATTTTTAACCTGCGAATCAATTCTGGATTTTCTGAAGCCAGATTGTGCTGTTCTCCCGGGTCCTGCTTTATATTGAATAATTCATATCTATTTTCTACAGGATAATAATGCATCATGTAATCGCCCTCCAAAACGGTTCCTGCCGGATCGGACAAAAATTCGCGATATTGGCTAGCTGGAAATGCAGTTACCTCTTTGCTTCCTTTTACGTATTGTTCATAACCTGTCCAAAAATCAAGATTCTTATCACTCCAGTGATAAGCCTGACAGCCAGCCCAAAACAATTGTCTTTTTTGATTATTAAGCTTCTCTCCTTTAATCACATCTTGTAATGCAATTCCATCTACAGAATTGGACACATCCACTCCGGCTGCAGCCAAAGCAGTTGGCAGAAGATCCATTGCAGAAACATTTTCCTGAACTACTTGGCCTGATTTTATTAATCCCGGAGCCCATACAAACATGGGTACATGAATTCCTCCCTGAAACATCAAACCCTTATTGCCTTTGAATGCGCCATTAAGCGGCAAAGGAGAATCAACAACAGCACCATTATCACTTACAAACAGAATCATGGTATTTTGATCAAGTTTTAACTCTTTCAACTTCGATACAATTTGTCCAATTCCATCATCAACGGCAGCTAAGGTTGCATAATAATTGTCTACCTCTGGATTTCCAGTATTAAATCTTTGATATTTTCTTGGTGCTTGCTCTTCTAATGGAATGTGTGGAGCATTGTATGACAAGAACATAAAGAACGGATTTTCCTGATTTTTTTCAATGTATTTTAAAGCTTCATCGGTAAACTCCTCAGTAATATAGCCCTGAGATTTTACATGCTCATAATTTCTGAACAAACTGGTAGCATTGTAGTAATTGCTACCATGATAATTGAATCCATAATAGTAATCAAAGCCTTTGCTTAATGGATGTTGATCTTTCACACATCCGTAAATGGCATCGCGATGATAATCTCTTGTCTTTTCAACCAAAGAATCGATGGTTAATTCTCCCAAATGCCATTTTCCTATCATGGCAGTTTTGTAACCATTCTTCTTAAAAGATTCTGACAGGAATTTCTCATCAGGACGAACTCCAGCTTCGGCATCGTAATTATTGTAGATACCGAAACGCTGAGTATACTTTCCGGTAAGCAATGCTGCTCGCGATGGAGCACAGGTTGTTGAAGCCACAAAAGCATTGGTAAACTTTACTCCTTCGTTAGCCAGTTTTGTTGTTTGAGGCATGGCAGATTGTGCCGCTTCATAAGCAGCTTCAACTGCCGTAGTATATCGTTTGGTAACTTTAGTATTTTTCAACTGATCCTGTGTATAGGAGTTGGAATCGAAATTTAGCTGACCATATCCCTGATCGTCGGTCACGACCAAAATTACATTGGGTGGTTGAACTTTTTCTTCTACTTGTTTGCTTGTTCCTGTTGTGCATGCGCCCAATATTAAAGGCCACATTGCATGTATAACTTTGTTTATTTTCACTGATGGTTTATTTTTAAAGGATTTTTCTCAAAGTTGCCATATTGCTTGATTTTACTTGTATAAAATCATTCAAATCTACTCCAATATCATACACCAATATTGTACACAAATCTATAATAGTCTTTATTTACAATTATCTTAGATTATTGGGACTGTTTCTGTAAGCTTCTTTTTTTCGAATCAGAAATTTTCTTCCAATATCAATAAAAAATTAAATAATGAAAAAACTTACAAAACAATTTTTAAATTCCATTGGGTTAATTGGATTTACTACTGCATTACTTGGAAATTCATGTTCAGTTCCCCAACAAGAATCACAACCTAATATTATTTTATTCCTGGTTGACGATATGGGTTGGACAGACACTTCAGTTTCGTTTGGGACTGAACCTACTTACAACAACAAATATCATAAAACTCCCAATATGGAAATGCTTGCAAGCAGAGGAGTAAAGTTTACCAATGCTTATTCAGCCAGTCCCGTATGCTCACCCACAAGGTGTAGTATTTTAACTGGAAAAAATCCGGCAAAAAGTCAAATTACCAATTGGATTCCAGGTAGAGGAAATAATTTCCCTGAGGATGATCAAAAACTACTTGTCCCGAATTGGAATGTGAATGGACTCAACCAAGATGATATTACTTTTCCTAAAATTCTGCAAAAGCATGGATATGTAACTGCCCACATAGGAAAGGCTCATTTCGGGAAAGAAGGAACAAGTGGTGCAGATCCAAAATTTCTGGGATTCGATTACAATATTGCAGGTCATCATGCGGGCCAGCCTGAATCATACTACTACCCATATGGCAAAAAAGGAAGTAAATATCAGGTTCCTGATTTGGAAGAATTTGAAAAAGATAGCTTATACCTAACTTATGCACTTACAGAAAAAGCCAACGAATTGATAGAAATGTTTTCTAAACAAAAGAAGCCATTCTTTCTGAATCTTGCTCATTATGCAGTTCATACACCTATACAGGAAGATAAAAAGTTGATATCTCAATTCAGACAAGAAGGAAAAACTGAAACTCAAGCCAAATATGCCTCAATGGTAGCCAGTATGGATCAAAGTCTTGGAGCTATTATGCAGAAATTGAAAGAATTGAATATTGATGAAAACACTATCATTATCTTCGCTTCTGATAATGGAGGTTTGGTTACTCATGCTGGTTATCCAACTACTAATGTTCCATTAAGCGGAGGAAAAGGTACTTGTAGAGAAGGTGCAATAAGAGTTCCGCTGATTGTAAAATGGCCTGGTAAAACAGTTGCCGGAACAATTTGTAATGAACCCGTAATTTCGGATGATTTCTTTCCTACAATATTAAACATGGCCGGAGTTTCAGACAAATTATATGGTAAAGATTTAGATGGCAAAAATTTAACTCCTCTCTTGACCAAAAACGGAAAGTTTGAAAGAGGTGATGCACTGTATTTTCATTATCCTCATTATTGGGGTTGGAAACAACTTCGCAATGATTATGAGATCATCAGGCCATTCAGCTCCATTAGAAGCGGAAAATGGAAACTTTGTTATAGTTACGAAAGTCAGAAAGTAGAACTTTTCAATTTGGAAAATGACATTTCAGAATCAAACAACTTAGTGAAACAAGAACCAGAAATAGCAAAAAAACTATGCTCGCAACTACGATCGTACCTTCAAAAAGTAAACGCTCAAACACCTGTAGAACGATCAACAGGAAAACCTCTCTCGTTGCCTACACTAAAGCTTTAATGCCGATGTGAAGATTTAAATCAGAAACAAAAAGTTTCGGAACTTACCGAAAAAATACAGTAAGTTTCGAAATTTTTTACGCTCCTAAAGGTTAATTGGATGAATTATGTAGGTTAGTAAGAAACTTGAACAGGAGCATTTACTTTTACAGATAAATTCTTCAAATATTCCTCCAGTTCATCTGCAGATTGAATCCCATTTCGTTCCTGTTTCCAGGCAGCAATTACATGATATTCAATAAATTTATTCTTTGCCTGTACTCCAATCAAATGGTTCAAATCATCTTCCATAAACAATTTATTTTGCCATATTTTTGGAACGACAACACCCAATCCAACTGTTACCTGTGGGTATTTCTCATGGTCAATTCTTGGGTAATCTGTACCCCACAAGCTGATGTACCCATCTTTTTTACTAATATTTACCTCTGCTCCATTCATTTTGCGAAGTCCGGTACAGAAATTTGTATTCATTTCTTTACTGAAATATGTTCTGTAAATCATCTTACGATGACCAGCATAAATGATCATTCTTGATGTTACCTCCACATCTCCATTTACACCCTGTGCATACATATCAATTACAGATCGGACAGGTCCGCTTGCTCTAACAACAGCATATCTTCCCTTGCTTGCTTTCAGAGTTTGAGCTTCGCTGCCATTCCATGTACGCAACGAACCAACTCCTATGGTTTTACTAACGAATAATACATCGCCACCATATTCATTCTTAATAAACTCATCATTAGAATACCACTTGGTTGTATCCAATTCCAATCGTTGATGTATTTTCCCGTAAATATCAATACTCGATCTGTCATCGAAATACATTCTGTAAGCCATTATTTCTGATTCCAAAGCAGGACCATGATGCATGGTTTCCTTGTACAAATCACCTTTTGCAGAGTAAATGCTATCACGGATGATAAAGTTTTTTTTACCGTTTTTTAATCCCATTTGGGCATGAGTTCTTTTCTTAAAAGAGTATTTGGCTGCAAATTTTTTGTTCACCCTGTAAATAGTAGCTTTAAGGTGATCATTGCTGGCAATATTTACTTGAAATACCAATTCATCAACATTCCCATCATTATTTAAATCATCCAATTGTGAGGGGATAATTTCATTTCCGACGCTAACCAATAAAGTACTATTTTCATCAGTTATCATATCGTTATTTAACTGAGACAGGTTAACTTCAATACTCTCCAACAGCCTCGATTCTTTAGAATTGTTATGCAATTTCACATTTTGCACGCCCAATATCTCATTTTTGGGAATTAAGGTTTGAGTGTATTCAAATTTACATCCCCAATTGATAACTGAACACAAAAATATTAGAATCGTAATTATTCGTTTCATCTGTTTATAATTTTCTTGTTAATGTTAAACGGAGCTTACCATCCGTAAATACTCATCTTCGTTTTTGAGTAAATTAAGCAACTAATCGGTATTATTCGAATAGTTCGGGTAGTAAAACCCAAACATCTTGGGCAGTATAGCCCGAACATATTGCGTGCAATATAAATCTGATTTTAAATAATTTATTCATGCGAATCAAGGGTTGAATCCATTGACTTAAAAACGTTCATCCTTTCGCCTGTCGGCACTTTGTTTATTGATAATTTTCTCTGCAAGAAATTCACCAGCTCTGCTTCGCTACGGTTCCCTGCGAGGGAAAGGCACTCTGACTCAACGATAGTCAAAATAACAACATATCTTTATTGTTGTTTTCTCCGCTTAAAAAGGGTGTAGCAATAATAATTCATTTTTCAACTCTTGATTCGCATTATATACTTTCTTATTTCAGAAATACTTTTTTAGTAATTAATTGATTATTTACTACAAGTTTCACAATATAAATACCCATTGGCCAATCGTTCCCTTTGGAAAAAGTATGATATGTTCCACCATTAATTTGTCCTTCATATAATTTTGTTCCTATAATAGAATAAATATAAAAGGGAGTATTAATTGGGAAAACGATATCTGAATGGATATATATAATATTTTTCTTACTGTAAACTTTCACATCGTTTTTATCAACCTCTTCAATTCCTGTAATCAAAGTACTAAACTCATCAGATACAAAAACACCTGATTGATTACCTGAAGCATCCTCTACCATAGAATAAACCTTATAACTGGTATTCTCACTTAACCCGCTAATATCAAAAGTTACTGAAGTGTTAGCTGTTGAATAGGCAAAGTTGTTTGATGATTTTACCGTTGCAGCATCAGGCGCTGGCTTGTCGCTGGTTTGAACCAGCCAGTATGCCGTTCCCTGTTCATTGGCAGTAATTGATCCTTTGGCTGCATTTTTGGCAATATTCGAAACTGCAAGCTCTGAAATTACAGGAGCTGTATTATCTACAACTTCATCTTTTTTTTTCAATTTAATTTCAACTGGAACTCCATCCTTTAAAGTAAATTGAATTCTTGTTTCCTGTCCATCATTAGAAAGGACTTTGGCCTTTGCATTTTGTCCGTTAATACTCCAGTTTCCGCTTAAATTAATTATCACGACTGATTCCTGGCTTGGTTTAGCTGATGTATATGCTACTTCCGGAAGGTGAAGATCCGGATCACATACACTCATTACCAAGTTTTTCTTTTCAGCATCTGCTTTAATCATTGCCAAAGCCGGAGCATCAATTTTTGTAACAAATTCATCTTTAACATCTGTTTGTTCATTAAAAAACACATAGCCTGTGGTATTACTTTTTCTATCCCAAACAATATGTCCTTTTTTATTCTGCTGCAAAATTTTATAGGCTGCCGTATTCTCATCTTTCATTTTCGATGAGAAATCTTGTATTTCCTGTAAACTCGACTTTGGAAGTATTACATACTCGTACGATTCTTTCGATGGTGCTGCTCCATGATCAATCCATGCTACGGCAAAATCGCCCTGTGTGGCAGCTTTGGTTTTGTTATGTCTTGAATTTTGAGTGGAACGGCTAAGCTTCACTTTCATTTTATCTCTTACCCAATAAGCATTACCAACAGGATCAACCAACCAATGATCTTTGTCTGAATTTAATTCGTTCTGATATGGAAAACTTGTAACTGCATTATTTCCATCAACATACATTGCCTCCGATTGACTGGCTAAATTCACCTGAAACAATGTTGTTTCGGTATTATGAGAGGAATTAGAATTTGAGATATTTGATCCTAAGCAAATAACATGGTTGTCAAAACAAAACACAGATTTATATGCTTGATGACTTCCTGTAAAATTAGGCCTGTTTTTTTCCTTTAATATCATTCCAAAAATTCCATCTTGCCCTTTTAGGTTCGAAGCTCCTGCAAATCCTTCATCTGATTTTTCCATTAAAGTATTGCTGTATGGACTTTCCAACAAATCTAACGGCAAATGAATACTGGTCGCCCCAGGATATCTGTTCCAATCCCATCCATCTTCAACAAACCCACTGGTTGATGAAGTAACAGGACTCCCCTCACCAATTACTTGCACCGTACCATAACTTTGGTATCGGCCATAACGATTATCTTTTGTATAAATTTCCGATCCCCAAACGTGTTTATTATAACCTTTCACGCTCACCATCCAATTGTCACGCCTATGAATACCCAGCGCACCATAATTGTATGTGAAATTACCTTCCGGATTATTTTCAGCACTTATTCCTGCTGATTTAAATTCGCTTGCAAATGTTGTATTACCCGTTTCCAATCTTAAATATGCCTGAGCCATTTTTTCCCAAATGTCATTATTCGTATCCGGGTCTCCTGATTTTGCCAAATAAGCAAATGCATTTTTAACTCCATTACTAATACTTCCAGATAAAGGGTGTCGTCCACAGATACCAAATCCCCAATCTAATAGATTTGAGTAATTTCTCATGGTCAACAATCCCTTGCCAAAATTATTTCTGGCTTCTGCTGATAATGAAAAATCTGTGCCATTTACAAATTTCAAATAATTACCAATTCCAGCATAACCTCCTTTACAATAAGCAGGATAGAGGCCTCCATGATGAAATCCGGTACCATCAATCTTAATTCCTCCCATAGTACCAGGTACTATTTTTAAGGAAATATCCATCCATCTCTTAATCGCTTTTAACTCACGAACTTTCTCAGGCGTATCGTCCATTGTCATAATGGCAATCAGTCGAGGAACAATTGTGGTATTCCATGAATCCATCAAACCTTGCAATGTTCCCACTTTAGGTTCTTTTCTGTATTCTTGAATTCCAGTCCAGTAATTAAGCATGCTTACGGCTTCGTCAAGCTTTCCATCTTTTTTCAATTCTTCTTTCATTAAAAAAATTGCAGGTGGAAATTCTCTGAAATTATATCCGTAATGGTGATTGGTTCCCATTCCACTTCCTACATTCAGTCCCTGATCCATAACATAGTCGAGCAAATCATAAAACATTTGTTTTGCTTCTCCATCTTTTTTATGATACCAAATTTGTGCTAAATCTTCCAAAACAGGGCCAATCTGATTCATTTTTACATCATCGTACAATTTATCATATTCATCATCACTTACATATGGATTTCCTGTAATAACATCACCATTTCTCTGAATGTTAAAAGCTTTAAACTTAGTTTTAGCCGAATTTATTTTGCTAGCAGATGGGTTACTTCCCTTATATGATTCAATCATTTTCTCTTTTATTGAATCAAATGCTTTTTGTTGTTCAATGCTTACACTTGATTCAAGTGGAATATCATGAGAATATGTATCGTACCAATGCCAAAGGGCAGCCCAATGGTTTTCATTCATTGCAGGGTTTACATAGGGCAATTGCTGATCAGGAGTTAATCTATCGTGAATGCGTTTTGAAGGGAATTGCATTCGATCAAAAAACAATTTTCCTCCTTCGGCATGAGCTGGTGCAATTATTTTCATATATTCCAAATCCTTACTTGATTTTGGACCACTCATATCCTCTTTAAATCTTATCCAACAAGCTCTCCAACCCTTAAAATTAATTCCATATTTAAAATGATACTCTACATTATCTCCTTTACCAAACTGGAATAACAACTCATCATCCACAGGCTTTTCATTGTAAATCCATAACATTAGCCCTCCTTTATAGGTATTAACTGCTGTTTGTAAGTTAGGCGGGTTATTAATTTCTAAAACAGCACTACTTGTCCAATCCCATCTCACAGATTGGGTTCCCAGTTTATAATGCAAATCACTAATGGTAAGGTTTGCTCCTTTATTGGTACTCCAACCTGAAGGAACACTATTTTCCAACCCAATATACGGCCCTTTAACACTAGCAGATGTTGCCTCTACTTTTATTTCATCAACGTGCCAGTTTTTTGTTGCATTATTTGTTCCGTTGGATGTAAACTTAAAAGCAATATAAATTTTTTGCCCATCGTAAGCCGACAAATCCATCACAGGAGTTGGTGTCCATGCATAATCCGTATCTGTATCAATACTTGCCTCAGCAGTAATATCTGTCCAAGTTGCAGTTGTAACATCTCCCGTATAATCTGTAGAAATCAATACAGATAATTTATTAGATGAATCTGTACCGTAATTGGTACCGTATGTAAAAGAAAATTTTGTTGCCGAAGTTCCGGTTAAATCAATTTTCGGACTAACTAACCAAGCCTCTTTGGGATTTACCTTATCTCCATACACTCTTGCATATCTACCTCGGGCATGAGAGTGATATACCCACTTTTCAGATCCTTTTATACTAATACTTTCAAAGTTTCCTAAACTTCCACCTTGAAAATCTTCATAAAACACATCTTTTCCATATGATGACGATTTTAATCCAAACAGAAAAAAAAGTGTTAAAAAATAGAATAAATAAGTTCTCATAAATATTTAAAATTTTAATTAGATTATTTTTAAGAGCTATTTTTTGATTATAATTTCATTAAGTTCTGATAACGTACACTCTCATATTCATCAGCCCCTAAATACTTACTTTTTTAAATTAAACTTTATCGGCAGTAATATTTTCTTATGTCATCCAAACATTTCTTGAAATATTTACAACAAAATCTCTAACAATGTCACCTCTTAATCTTATAACATTTACCAATGCATTAAGCTTATTTCAATTTAAAATATTGACATAATACCATGTCATGATATCATTAAAATGGTATTAGTTTCTTTTCCAGGAAGGGCCCACATCTTCCTTTTTCAAAACTTCTTGCAATCCTCCTCTTTCACCTTTAGGAGCAAAGTAAATTCCTACAGGTAAATCTTCCTTCACGCCAGAAAACTCAATCCTTTCAATCATCTGTTTTGGCAAGTATTTCAACCATTTTTTATTCGCTTTTCCCAACTTTTCAGGCACACATACAAAATTCTCTCTTTTGGTTAACTTTAATTTCTTTTTAATCAATCCATTCGTTTCTTCAATTCCTGTTTTTCCCTGATAATAATTCATTTTCCAAATCAGATTTTGAGGTTTTGTATGCGTTTTTACAAAGGAAGCTCTTCCAATCAATTGATTATTAAAAAAATAAATACTATCCGATGGAAATATTTTATTTCTCTGTCCAAGATCAGAAACGAGGTCAAATATTTTTCCTTGATTTTGAACCATTAAATTGTGGGCAATCACATTCTCAGCAGTTTTAGGAAAATGAATCGCTGTAATTCCTTGAGCAATTCTTTTTGGATCGGGTGCCGATCCTGCACCAAATGTTATCACACTTCCTTTCTTAGGCGAAAGGCCATAAAAATAATTGTTTAAAACCAGGTTCTTCCTGTTTCTCACACTAATACCTCCACATTTATTATTTTCTCCTTTGTTAGAAATAAAATAATTGCTTTCGGCTATGCCCTGTTCACCTTGCCTCAAACTAAGTGCTCCTCTACAGTTCATGAAAGTATTGTAGCGAAAAATATTCCCACAACTTTTTGAACTCATAATCTCACTTTCTCCACTACAGTCTTCAAACAAATTAAACTCTACAACTGTATAGCAAAAGAAAGTTGCCATTGAACCATGTCCCAAGCGCATGGCAGAACCTCCATTTTTACCCAGTGGCGGACGTGCAAAAAAGTTACGATCAACCAAATGATGATTTCCTCCTGTTTTAGGTACATCGATATTAATGTAACTGGCTGCTGAAGTTTTTCCTTCGAACCAGCAATGATCCACCCTATTGTATTGTCCATTTAGTTGAATCCAAACACCGCCAACTTCATTGTAATTTCTGAATCGAGTATTGGTCACCCGATTATTTTTCCCTTCAATCAGAATTAAAGCTTCACTTTTCGATCGTTTTCCTTTATTAAAATCTAATCCTTCCAACTGAATGTAGTCACCCAATATTTCAATATGCGAATTTCCGCTAATCATGACTCCACCTGGATTTTTAGCTTCAATGATAATGTTCTGATTTTTCGTTCCTGAATAATTCAATATTACTCTGAGGTCTTTGTACTTTCCATCTTCCAGTTGAATATGACTTTTCATGGCCTGCACTGCAGCGTGAAGTTCCTGAACAGATTTTACTTGAGTAATTTTATTTGTGGCATTTGCCCCTACGCCAATTACTGTAACTAATATCAATAAGATTATTGCTTTTAATTTCATTGTTTTGTATACTTATTATTTTTTTTGATTCTATAAATCTTCAAGTTATCAACCTTCATGTGGTTATTTATAGTTCTAATGCCAAACCATCCTTTTCGATAAGGGTACTCATCAACAAAATCATAAATCAGATGATTATCCCTGTAATATCTTATTTGATTGCCCATTGCTACTAAGCGAATTCGATAAGTTTTATTGGCTTCTATCAACACATTTTCACTGCTCAAATCATGCTTTTTCAAAAGAGGTTTTGATCCTGTCCCATCGTATCTTCTGAATCGGGTTTTGGTGTTAGCGTGACCTCCAAGTCCAACATAGTATAATCGAAGAGTGTCATAATCCTGAAACTTACCTGATGGCTTTCGTGATGAATTAAAAATATCTTTTGGATTTCGCGGATCAGTAGCCATCCAAAAACAATTTAAATCGCTGACTCTATCATTAGGTCCAGCTTGGTCAATTACTACAGCATCATATTCAATTAGGATATTGCCTTTTAACCTATGCTTGAACCAAATGGTAACTCCTTTGGGAACATCTATTTCCAGTTTCTCATTTTTTATTCCAACAAAACCTAAGTTCGATTGCAATTCTAACACCCAATTATTTGGATTCAATGTTTCAAAGTCATCCTGAAAAAGCAGTTTTGTTTTCGTATAATCATTATGAGCAAATGTTTCATCAACAAAAATTCCTACAAATATTATTAGTGGTATAAAAAAGAATATTGAGTTCTTCATTTTAGTTGATTATCTTTTAGGTCTTAATAACCTGAGTTCGATTAAAAATATTGTCACAGTTTGTACTGATTTTGAGTAGAAATTTTCTCAAATTTTCGAAGGAATATCGGGATATTTCGAGGGAATTTGAGGAAATTTATGCCAAAAGCAGGCAAGTTCTTTGA
>JAOARS010000460.1 GCA_025210415.1 Marinifilum sp.
AACAACCTGTGATGTATTTGTTTTATCCGATTGTTCTGATTTTTTCGTGTTCGATTGACAAGCTGCGAATAAGCCTACAGCCAATATCAGAATAAATAACTTTTTCATGTTTTTCTTTGGTTTTGTTGATTTATAAATTTAGTCAGTATCCTTTTAAATGTCTAGTAAATCATCTGTAATAACAATTTGATAACAGATTTTAAATGTTTTCAAAAATACAGTTTGTCAATGCTTATCATGATCATGACCAGCAAGAAATACAAGTTGAGCCTTAGAAATAGCTTTCTGATGTGTAATCTTTCATCCTTTTTTAGCAAAATAAAGCTGTTTGGAATGATCCAAACGGAAAGAATTAGTAAAGACCAAATTAGAATTTGCGAAGAAATTACTCTAAATGCAGGAAGTAGTAAGGCTACAACTATGGTTGCCAACATCCAAACCAAAGTAATTTTTCGAATTTGATTGTGTGTAAATACATCGGTAAGAACCTTAAAACCTGCTTGTTTATAATCTTCGCCATACAACATTAGCAGAAGCCAAAAGTGTGGAATCTGGCCAATAAAGAAGAAAAATGAAAGGGCCAGAATAGGAGGGGCCAATAAATCACCTCCTGCTGCTACCCATCCAATCCAGGGTGGAAAAGCACCGCTTAATGCTCCAGGCACAACAGCAAATGCTGTGAACTGCTTTAATGGAGTATAAACTAAATTGTACCAGAAAATAGATAAGATGGCAATCCACAAACTTGTGATATTTCCACCCCAGGCAAGAAAACCACAACCAGTTAGTAGAAACAAGGCACTCCAACGAACGGCTTCAGATATGCTGATCTTTCCAGATGGAATGGGCCTGAACTTTGTTCTGTTCATCAAGGCATCTTTCTTGTATTCCTGAATGTGATTTAAGGCAGAAGCTCCCATTACAATTAAAAAAATACCAAAGACAATATGGAACGATTGCCAGGAAACTTCCGGAGTATGAAGAATAAATCCTGTAAAACATGATATGGCAATAGGGATAGCAATTTTAACTTTTCCCAATTCTAGTAGTACTGATATTTTTGATTGTATGTTCATGTGTTATTCATTTGGTATCAATAGGAAAATAAACATTTTCTCATATCCAAAGGTGAGATAAATATCCCAAATTCTATACCCGGAAATTACAGATTCCCAGGAGCAACGGGTACTATTTTGCTATTCATTTTTGCTAAGCGTTCTCATGAATTCGATAATTTCACCAATATCTTTTTCGGTAAGCTCGTTTTTGTAGGATAGCATCAAACCTTTCTGGTAGCCATCTACAATATCGTCATTAGGATTGTAAATTGAATTTACGATATAGGCACTATCGACCACTTGCTCTCTTGTTTTATTCCCTGTTTTAACCTTTTCAACACTTCCATACAATCCTTTCCATGTTGGTCCTACCAATTTCGATCCATCAACCGAATGACAGGCCAAACAACCATTCTTTTTGACTATGGATAAGCCTAAAGCTCCAGGTTTATCAGAAATTAAGGTAACTGTTTGTGTAGTGTCAACATACCAGGTGTCGAATTTTTCTTGAGGCATAACAATTACTGAAGTTTGCATATAAGAGTGTCGTAAACCGCAATACTCAGTGCAGAACAAATCAAATTCACCTTCACGCCCCGGAATAAACCACATCATATGTTCTTGTCCCGGAACTACATCTTGTTTCAGACGAAATGCCGGAATGTAAACACTGTGTAGCACATCCAATGCTATCAAATCAAGTTTAACCGCCCTGTCAATAGGAACATATAGCGTATCTGTTTTTTTACCATTTTCGTATTCAAATTGCCAATTCCACATTCTACCAATGGTCTTAATTTCAAAAGCATCATCGGGTGCTTCTTTCATGGGTTTATAACCCATCCAGCCATAGTAAAACATTACCATTACAAGAGCTGTTGGTATTACAGTCCAAATAATTTCCAAGCTAACACTTCCGTGGATTTGTGTTGCTTTCGGGTTTTTCGATTTGCGGTATCGAAAAACAAAGTATATCATGACAACGGTGATGGCTATCAGGAAAAATAAAATGATTCCCAAAATCACCATAAAAGAGGTGTCAACACCTTTTACAAAATTTGAAGCATCGGCTATTCCTTTCGAAAACATAAGCTATCGGTATAAGTAGTCTAAAAATGTAATAACTATAACGCAGGCTAGTAGCAGAAAAACGCTTGCTACCATGATGCCATAAAATTTTTTATCGAATTTTAAGTGCATAAAAATCAGCAATACCAAAATTGATTTGATACTTGCCAAAAGCAATGCCATTGTAACTGTATATGGCCCCAAATCTATTGCTGTTACGGCTACCGAAATAAATGTCATAACCAGTAATGCAATTAGAACATATACATATGTTTTGTATTTTACGATGTGTGTATGTTGTTCTTTCTCCATAGTTCTTTATTTAGATGATGAGATAAAATAATGGGAAAAGGAAAATCCAGATTAAATCGACAAGGTGCCAGTACAGACCACAATTTTCTAGTATTACAAAATTGTCGTGCACCACTTCACCTTTAACAACCAAACGCATTACATAGCCAATAAAACCCATTCCAATAAGAATATGCAGTGCATGTAAACCAGTCATTGCGTAATACAATCCAAAAAACAGCAATTCGCCCCGGCTAGCTTCCTGCAAAGTCATACTTCCAGGGTAAATTCCATGAGAAATTTTACCGCTCCATTCGAAGTATTTGTTCACCATAAATGCTAAGGCTAATAAAAGTGTAATTGCCATTAAAATCAGCGTAAGCTTTTTGTTTTTGTACTGAATTGCACTAATTGACATTGCAATGGTCATACTACTAACCAATAGGATAACCGTGTTGATGGTTCCAAGTGTAGTATCCAATTCTGCTGCAGCCAAATGAAAGGCCAGTGGATTTAAATATCGATAAACCGAATAGGCTATAAATAAGCCACCAAATAGCAGAAGTTCCGTGAAAATGAAAATCCACATACCGGTTTTAGCACCTTCATCGTCTCTGTGTTCATCTATGTGTACATGATTATTCATATCCGTAAGGGTGTTTAGTTACTGTAGGAATTTCTTCAAAATTTTCAAGGCTTGGCGGACTGGCTACTGTCCATTCCAACGTTTTGCCTTTCCACGGATCATCCTCAGCAGGTTCTCCATGTTTGGCAGAACGCACCAGGTTGGTAATGATAATAATTAAGCCTGATATCATTAGTAAAGCACCAAGCGACGAAACGATATTCGGGCCATGAAACTCATCCACATAATCGTAATATCTTCTCGGCATTCCGGTCATTCCCAAGTAGAACATTGGTAAATAAAGGGTATTAAATCCGGTAAAAAAGATTGCAAGCCCAATGTTTGCCCAGGATTTGTCATACATTCTTCCGAACATTTTAGGAAACCAATAGTGTAAAGCTCCAAAAAATGCATATCCGGTACCACCAAATACAATAAAATGGAAATGAGCTACAACGAAAGCTGTATCATGTAAATGTACATTTGTAGATAATGCACCTAAAACCATTCCTGATAAACCACCAATCATGAATACAAATAGAAAGGACAGGGCCCATAGGAACGGTGTTTGAATATCGATTGAAGCTTTATGAAGTGTTGCTACCCAATTGAAAATTTTAATGGCACTGGGTATGGCTACAAAAAATGTTAGGATGGAGAAAGTATAAAGTGCTGTACTGCTCATTCCTGAAGTAAACATGTGATGTCCCCAAACAAAATAGCCTACAAATGCAATTGCAAGAGTTGATGCAACAACGGCTTTATACCCAAAAATGGTTTTGCGTGCAAATGTTGGGATAATTTCTGAAATAACGCCCATGGCTGGTAATATCATGATGTAAACTGCCGGATGAGAATAAATCCAGAACAAATGTTGATACAATATTGGATCGCCACCTAACGCAGGATCGAAAAATCCGATTTGCATGGTTCGTTCTAAAACAATCATTAGCAACGTAACTCCTACTATTGGAGTAGCCAATACTTGTATCCATGATGTACTGTAAAGTGCCCAAGGGAACAATGGCATTTTCATCCAGGTCATGCCAGGGGCACGCATTCGATGAATTGTTACAATAAAATTAATGCCCGTTGCAATAGATGAGAACCCTAAAATAAAAGCACCCGTTACGGCAGGAAGCATATTGGTTCCGGTTCTGAAACTATATGGAGCATAAAATGTCCAACCTGTATCAGGCGATCCATCGCCAACAAATTGTGCCGATAATGCAACGATTGCTCCAAGTATATAAATCCACCATGAAAGGAGATTCAGCTTTGGAAATGCAACATCTTTTGCTCCAATCATTATTGGTAGAAAGAAATTCCCGAACACAGCAGGTAAACCTGGTACAACAATCAGGAAAATCATTGTAATACCATGAAGGGTAAAAAAGCTGTTGTAAGTTTGTGCATCCATAATTGTTTTGCCCGGAGCGATAAGCTCAATTTTCATGGCAAGTCCAAGCAAGGCTGCAACACTAAACAACACTAACATGCTGTACAAATAAAGCAGACCAATTCGTTTATGGTCTGTCGAGAAAATCCAGGCAAACAGTCCTTTGAATCGTCCTTTGTATTCAAGGTAACTCACCTCGGTGTGTTGGTTTACGGTCTCTGACATATGTATAGGTATTAATTTTATTTCCTAACGAATTACACAAATTGATTTGCCTTTACAAGACAAACCGTTTATACTGCAAACTATTGGCTGTGTAATAAGTGATTTTTGTAATAAATAGCTAATTTTTGTTCTCTTTTAAAGGGAATAGATTTAGCCTTTAACTCAATTTTTAATGCTTCCTGGTAAACCGCCTCAAGAAAACCACATTCAGGTTCTGAATGCACAGTCGTGCAAGAACCTATTATTTGATAACATTTCTTTTTAAATAATATAGTTTGATGAGCCAGTAAGTCCATTATATTTTTAATTCGTGAGATTCGTGGTTAACTTGTTTTTCTTCGTGGTTTTCGAATCACCAGCAAGAGGAATATGATTAAACCCATTGCAAGTATAATGGTACCAGTAATTTTAGTAATATTTAAAACATAGGCTTGTCCAACCGGATCGTATGAATAGCAGTACTGTAATATTTTATTGATGGTTGGTCCTGCCTGTCCTTTTGATGCTTCGAGCATGGCAAGTTTAAATTCGAAGGGAAGAAAGTATGTTCCATTCAAATACCTGGTAATTTTCCCATCAGGGCTTAGTACAATAACTGTAGCGGCATGAGTATAATCGTTACCTGTTTTCTTATATCGGAACCCCATGCTTTGTGTTGCTTTGGCAATGTTAACACTGTCGGCAGTGAAAAACTTCCAGCCTTCATCGGTATTTTTACCTTTTACCAACGATTTGTAATTGTTTTTCTTTTTTATGGCCAAATCAATCGTTTCAGTAGGATCGAAACTAATTGTTAATACCTGGTAATCTTGTGCCAGGTTTAAGTCACTTTTTTCGATTACTTCGGCCACACCATCCATTAAAGGGCTACATATTCCGGGGCAGCGATAGTAAACAAAAATTAATGCGGTTGGTTTATCAATTTGTTCTTTCAGATTAACGAGTTTTCCTGCTTCATTTGTAATCATGATATCATCAGGAACAAACTCTTCAAGGTGTTCAATTACACCTACTTCAAAGTCATAATCTAATTCTTTAGCATTTTGACTAATTGCAATAAAAGATTGAAGAAGAAAGGCCAGGCATACAGCAAGTTTTAACTTCATAGTTATTCCTCCAAATTTTAGGATTTAGGAGAGAAAATGGGCAATGATCCAATAAAATAATTCTCGTCCGGTTAAGTGGTTCTACATAAATATATAAAATAATTTTGTAGTTGTTTATGCTTAATTTTCTTTTTTTGCGACACTTGACTATTTAGATTCTTGATTTATTTTGATATTATCACTTGTGTTAATTATTTTTATTGGATTTAAACAAGAATTTAAAGCATGAAAATAATAAACCTAATATTTGTCTGTTTCTTTCTTTTACTGATTACTGCTTGTGGAGGTTCCGAGAAAAAAAAGGATGTGAGTACAGATGAATCCATAAACTTATCGGAAAAGGATTTGGAAAAAGGTGCAAGTTTGTATCGGGCAAAATGTATGAACTGCCATATGAAATCTGGAAAAGGAATAGAAAAATTCTATCCACCATTAGCCGATTCGGATTACTTGAGAGAAAATTTGGAAGAATCAATATATATGGTGAAATATGGAAGTAATAAACCAATTAAGGTTAATGGTATTAAATACAATAGTTTAATGCCTGCTTCGGGCTTAACCGATGAGGAATTGGTTTTGGTATTCAATTATATATTGAATTCATGGGGTAATGATTATGGAAGTATCACCTTGGAACAAGTAAAAGATATAAAACGAAAATAAAAGCAAAGAGATCACTCATTTGAATGATCTCTTTTCCATTAAATATTGTGTTTTAATTTACACTTGCTTTAACTCTGTAGTGTTCTTTTCTAAGTTTTTTAATTGACAGGATCTTTATTTCGTGTTCACCTGTTTTTTCATCTATTTTACGAACTGCAAGCTTGCTTCTTTTTTGATGATCCGGATAATGACATGATTTGTATTTTTTGCCACTATCGCAATAACACTTTTCGTTGCGTTCCATTTTTACGTAGTAAAATTCTTCCTCATTAGTTGAATTGAAGAAGCTCAGAATATTGTCAAGTAAATTCTTCATTGTACAAGAGTTTTTAGGATTACACTTTGGGTTCCATTAAGTTAATGTATATCCTAATTGGAAGCAAATGAAATTAAGAAAACTGTTCAAGATTCAATAATTGGACTAGTAAGCTTAAGTTGGTGTAAACTATAATGGTTAAAGCTCTTTTAACCATGAATACCTAAAACCTGTCCACCATCAACACTAATGGTTTGACCTGAAATATATCCGGAAGCAGGAGATAACAGCCATGCTGCCAATTGTCCCAAATCATCAGGATTTCCCATTTTTTTCATACGAATACCTGAAGCAATTTTATTTTTAGCTTCTTGTGCTGATATGTTTTCCTGTTCAGCTTTTTTATCGAGCAAACGATTAATTGCCGGAGTTTCATGATATCCTGGGGCAACAATATTCAAAGTAACACCCGAATCTGCAATTTCTTGCGATAGTGTTTTTACAAAACCAACAACCGATAATCGCAAGGAAGTACTCAATACCAGGTTATCAATAGGTTGTTTTACCGATGAGCTTTCGAGGAATACCATTCTTCCATATGATTCTTTCATCATTAATGGAACAAGGGTTTTGGTTAATTCTACTTTCCATCGCAGAAGTTGATGATAAGCATTGTCCCAATCTTCAATTTTAGTTTCTAAAGTTTTCATTGCAGGAGGGCCGCCAGCATTTACAAATGTGCCTGAAACCTTTCTGTTTCCTATTTTATCAAGCAGTAGCTGTATACTTTTGGCTTCGGTAATATCAGTACAAAGACTTTCAATTGCATTTGGATATTGTTTCTCTAAATCAATTAGTTTTTCTTTACCGCGAGCAATGGCAATCACTTTGGCACCATCGTTAACCAAATATTTTAATACAGCAGCACCAAAACCTGATGTTGCGCCACAAACAACAAAAAGCTGACCTTTAATATTTAAATCCATGTAGAAATTAATTTAGTAAGTATATCTACTAAAAATAACTTTTTCTTTTCGGATTTAATTGACGAGTTTAAATTATTAACCTGATTTCGATAAAAAATATCAATCGCAGAAAGTCAGATTTGTTCAATCAGGTTATTAGGAGCTTTTTAACGAAAGAACTCGTTAATCACCTGAAGAAAAACGAATATCATAGGTGATACAAGAAGTAGTGCATCAAAACGATCCAGCAAACCACCGTGGCCTGGAATAATTGTACCGGAATCTTTAATATTAAGGCTTCTTTTTAACAGCGATTCAACCAAATCTCCGAGTGAACCAAATACTACTACAATTGCGCCAATAATAATCCATTGAATTAAATTCAGGTCATTCGCATAAAGGGAAATTAGCCATGCAATTCCTATGGTAATAATTGCGCCTCCAATACTACCTTCCCACGACTTCTTTGGTGAAATTCTTTCGAACAACCGATGCTTACCGAAGTTAACGCCTACCAGGTAAGCACCAGTGTCGTTTGCCCAAATCAGAACAAAAACACCCATTAAAACTTCCCAATGGAATACATTATCACCGAAAGGGAATACTAAAAAATTAAGAATAGAGAAGGGAAGAGCTACATACAAAAGGCCCATAAATGTATGTGCAATATTTCCAAAAGGATTTTCTTTTTTGCGATACATTTCGATAATAGGTATAAGTATCATTAAAGGAATGAATAAAGCAAATATCAAGGCATTGTTAAAATAGGTATAGGCAAAGCAAGAAGAAAATAATGCAGCAGATGCCACTAGTCCGGTTGCAATTTGTGGGGTACAGTTACTTTTTTGGATTAATTTGTAGAATTCGTAGTTGGCTAAAAGAGTAATTCCAAGAAATACAGCAAAAAAAGCGAAAGGATGAATAACAATTCCTGCTATTAGTACGATTACGAATATTGCCCCAAATAATGCTCTTGTAAAAAAGTTCCCCACGAGAAAAGAATTAATAGTTCTGTTGATGCAAAGGCATCAATCTGTTTTGTTAGTGTTTCAGCTTTCAAAAG
>JAOARS010000040.1 GCA_025210415.1 Marinifilum sp.
CATATAGCCCGATCCATATCTCCTTCTTTATTACAGAAATACCGGATGGGCTGGTTAGGACTAAGAAAACTTATCGAGTCATCTAAATTATCATAGAGCCGATTTCGAATAATCAAATTGCCCGGGTCCTTTTCAGTAATGACAATTTCAAAAAAATCTTTGGAAGATGTTTCGTCTATATTTTCAGCCGGCTCAAGCTCCTCGAACTTAAAAACAAGAATATCCGGGTATAGAAAATCGCGTTTCAAACCTAAAAAATTAACGACATCCTACTATATAACTAAGTAGAAAAATGATTAATTTGAGGGCTCCTATGAGGCTTTTTTTAATTTTATAAGTTCTTTTTCTAAATAGTTTATTTTCTTTAATTTCCATTTTTCTTGATCTTCCATAAGTAATGATTTATTAAATTCCTTCTGTTCTCTTATCATCGTATATATAACACGGCTTAACTTATGTGCCGTAGCCACAACCCCTCCCTTTTTACCTAAACGAGATTTCATCTTTCTTGCATAATCTCCAATAGGCATTTTGCTTCGCGATAAGTTACAACAGGCCATACGCAATGTCTGGCCGGCATTATTTTTCTTTTTCTGCATCTTGCTACTTATTAACTTCCCCCCGGTTATTTTGGTATTAGGCACAAGGTTTAACCATGCTGAAAAATGTTTGCTGTTTTTCCATTTGCTCATATCGGTGCCTATTTCGGATATCAGCTCTACAGAACTGACCTCACTCATGCCATCAACATTACATAAGTCAACTCCCACTATTACCTTTAGAATAGGTCGTGCGTTAAAGGTCAAATCATTTTTCTTGGGATTTTTTTTTATGCTTTGCAGATTGCTTATATCTCCATTTTGTTTTTTGGCTGCAATCTCCAAAAGAACTCCTTCTATTTTAATGTCGCATTCCTGTATTTGCGACTGATAGAACATATATCCGTGATGGTTCTGCTTGAGCATGAACAGATATTCCTCTTTCCAAATTCCATGTAAAGATTCTACAATCAACTCGTCGCTGGCTTGGATCCGGCTATCTTTAAATTGAAGTAGTTTTTCAGGATCTCTTTCTCCGTCCATTATTGCATTGACTATTCCCATACCTGTTTTACCCAATATATCGCTGATGACCAGATGTAATTTGATGTTTATTAGCTCTAGAGACTTTTGCATGCGCCTAACGGTATCCGAACACAATGAAACCAGTTTCTTTCGTTGGCGGATGTAAGTCCGTAAAACCCGTATATCCAAATCTGGTTGAAAACTTTTCTGCAATAATCCGCAACTATGAAGTTTTAATATCCATATAGAATCAGTATCATCTTTTTTCCTTCCCGTAACGTTCTTAACATGCTTTGCATTTACCAGATAAGGCTCAATACCTGCTTCTTCTAACAAGATAAATAAACAAATCCAATAAACTCCAGTGCTTTCCATAGCAACAGTCGTTACTCCTTTTTCTTTCAAAAAAGCGACAAGCTCTTCCAAGTCGGAAGTAAATGAACCGTATTCACGGCTGATTAAGTCACCGTTTATATCAAAAATAGCCACATCATGCTTTGAATCACCGATATCAATTCCTGCCGCATGATGGTTCACTACAGGCAAACCTTGAGTAAACCTACTTTGTGAACAATCCGAAGAATGATTTTCTTTTTTCATAACTTTTCATTTTTAATGCCTGAATGGCGCTTTAAATATGAAACTTGATCTACTATACGGTGTCTTTAATGCAACCAATCGGTATTCCAACTAAACGCACAACCCAAACTGTGTGATGGACTAATGTCCAAGGAGGAGTCGGGCTTTGCTCAGGCATGATCTAATAACCAAAGTTATCTAAAGCGAAGTTTGATTGTCAATCATGTAAGACTGTGTGAAAATTTGGATAATCAAATTTACATGGTCGTTTCATATGATTTTAATTTATGTTCATACATGACTGCGATAGCAGCCCTGTTCATCTTAATTGAATATCACTTTAATTAATAACCTGGATTCTGTGTTAGTTCCGCTTCTATATTCTTTTCTATATCATCAAATGGAATTGGCCACAAATTGTGATAATCCTCTAACTGATTTCCTAACAATGGGAAGTTCTTCTTTAAACGTTCAACGGTTTTTCCCAATCTGTTGGTTGTACACAAGTAGAATGTTTCGTAGTGCAACTCACGCATGCGCTCATCCAAAATGTAATCAATATCAACCTCACCTTCAGTTACAGGGGTGGCATTTGCTCTGCTTCTGATCTCATTAATATCGGTAGCAGCCAGCTGTTTATTTCCATTTCCAAGATGTGCTTCTGCTCTTAAAAGGTATGTTTCTGCCAAACGCATTGCATAATGAGCTTTCCAATTTCGCTTAGAGGTGTTGGTGTGATCTATTGAACCAGGAACAGTCTGATCATCAATTTTAACTTCATCAGGAAAACCCCCAAAAGTAGTGGCTTTAGCTATCACAGGATAGAAGTCACGCATCGTATCATTATAGGTTGAAGTCGGATAAGTTAAATTGTCTTTTATAATCCATTTACCATCTTGATCGGACTTAGGATTTTTAACGATCCAGTCGCGAATAATATTGTGAGGTGCATTACGTATATCTCCATCCCCACTCTTTTCCCAAACTTCCTTTTCAAAATATGGGCTAGGACGGTTAAAACCACCTCCACGACCACCGTAATTTTCATTCGGGTGAGGAATTATTTTTTCCCATGTTCCATCATTATTTTTAACTTTTAGCTGCCACAAACGAGGCATATTACAGCGAACTCCAGGTCCTCCTTGTCCTCCCCCAGGCACCAAGTACTCAAAAGGAATTAACCAAATAGCTTCTCTATTTCCTGCTGAACGATTTTGGTTCCCCTTAAAGAATAGATCCCAATACACATCCTTACCGTCAAATTCAGGATCATCATTAAACCCTAAATCCATTGGCTTCTCTATCTTATTTCCAAAACGCTCTTTCATCAGAGACATATTTGGATTATCAATTACAAAGGTAGCAGCATCAATTGCCTCACTATAGCGACCAACAGTATTATATAGTTCTGCCAACAGATGACTTGCAGCTAAATTACTCAAGCGTGATGCATCGGTCACCTCATTTATAGCGGGCAACTTCTGAACAGCAAACTCCAGATCAGAAATACAAAGATTATAGACAGAATCTCTTGTCTCACGAGTGTAGTTCCTCTTTGGTGCCATCGTTTCTTCAAGAGTTACAGGCACTC
>JAOARS010000461.1 GCA_025210415.1 Marinifilum sp.
CAATGTCTGCAACTTTGACAGATTAGAAAATATTCCCGTGGGCAGTTCTTCAATTTCGTTCTCATCCAGGTCCCTGAAATTAGGTATAATGTTGTTTATCTATTGTGGATACTTGCATCATATTTGTGTTCCATTGCAGCAATCTTTAGCAAAAGTGTTTGTTTTTCTTGTTAACATTTAAAGCAATGCAAATAATAACAAGAACGATCATTAAAAAATAAACAAATAAGCAGTTTTGTCTGTCTTGGCAAGATCAGTAACTCTTTGTGCCTTAATGCTCTTTTTCTCTCTAAAAGATAGGAAATCTGGCTTAATGCTAATTTAGTATAATTAAAAATAAATTTTGTTAGTTCTGTGTTGAGATACCTTTTTTAACTTTTTTTTTGGTGGGGGAATCTTTGTTTGCAGTAGTTGCTATTAGCATAAGCCTTTAAGTTCGGATTGAGTAACAAAGATATCAATTCTGGGCAATGAAACGGCATGACAGGATTAAAATTCCGAAGACATGTGACCTTGAAGTATTCAAAAACTTTTTGCATGATAAAGGTTGAAGAACTCAGAATTTTATTAATAACAAAAAATGTATGAGCACATAAGAGCTTTTTTGAAAGCCAATATATCCTTTAACATTACGTTCAAAAAGAGCTAGAAGTTTCACCAATTACTAAGTTTCACGAGATCTTTAAATGCTTGAAGTCATGATGATTTCTCTACGCAAAGTGGTATACTAATAAGCATAGGCGTCTGGCACCGTCGGACTTGGTGGGGGGGAGCGGTGACCTTCTTGCCCGAAAAAATTACATGATGCCCGACTGGGTGAGTGTTAAAATCGGGATACAAACGGACTCAAATTGCAGTAAAAAGAAAAACGTTCACAATTCTCACGTCTAATGAAACTGTTATAATTCCAAAAATAGCTATTTTGAAACCTGGTATACTTATCAAGTGACCTTATCTCCCTCAATGACTTATCTAAATTGTTCCATTCGTTTGCAGCAAAGTTAGTCGAAGTCCAGTGACCCCAATTCCTTTTCGAGACAGTCTTACGTATGTTATCCTTAAACCTGGTGTTACATTCATGGTAATCTCTATTAAAAGCAATATTAGAAGAATTTATAAAGAAGTTATTCAAACACTTGAACATAAAAATAGCGCGATGTTCAGCACGCCTTCTTGAGAGCAGCTTCCACATAAGTCTATCCAGGCTCTCGGTGTCTGATGCACAAGGGGGTAAATGCGGAATTATACACGCTGCTTTGTTATGTAAGATTTGTAGTTGAAGCATTAAAGCCACATTTTCTCTGTCTCCCAAAAGATATCAGCATAGTCAAATAAAGGTAAGATGTAACTATTAAAAATCATGAATCTAGCTTCTAGTGGTAAACATGATTTTATACGCTTAAGTAGGCCCAATTTCTTATTTATCTTATTACTAATCTTGTCAATGTGATCTTGCCAAGTTATATGCCTGTTAACAACTACACCTAGATATGTAAAAGAACTCACTTCTTCAATACTCATATTGTCAGTCACAATTGAAATAGAACTTAGATTACTTAAGCGCTGTCTGCTACCTATAACTATAAATTTGGATTTGCTAATATTTAATATTTTAATACTCATAGCACTTCTTATTCCTTAAGACAAACTGATTTTAGCATTCCTAGATATAATACAGTAACATATGGTCAACATTCTCTGCGCTACCTTGGATCAAAATTATGGGCAAAACTGCCTAAAAATATTAGATCTGCAAAAACTTTGAACAACTTTAAAAGCACTATTAGAAAGTTTGATGTCAGCTCTCTGCTGGACGACGGATGTATGCGTTGTTCTTGCTGTTCATCTATGTAGTTGGTTGTTAAATAACTATTAGGTGATAATATTATGATAGTATTTTTTTTAAATTCAATTTTAATATTTTAATATTTTCTTAATTTTACTAAATCTTAGGTGAATACATTTAACTTTATATTTTAGTCTCCCCAATTAGTAGAGCACTTGTGCTCAGCTATTAAGACTGAAACTTAAATAAAGTTGTCATTCATTCATTCATAAGCTGATTGGATGTGAGCCATTTACTGACCTTACCTAAATCTGAATTTAGCTTTGATTCAATATCACAGATAGATTTAGAAGGAACAAATAAAACAGTGTCATCTGCACATGGAGTAATATCACAGTGTTCCAATTGGTCTGGTAAGTCATTTATATACACAGTAAACAGCAGTGGACCAAGGATTGAGCCTTGTGGTACTCCAATTGGTACGATTGCTTGATCCGATTTACTGTTGTTGCAGACGGTAACCTGACTTCGGTTGAAGAGATATGACTCAAACCATTTAGAAGCTATAGAATCATCCAATACGCTAAAACTGTTCAATTTGGACAATAGTATGGAAGGCATTCTTAACCAAAGATGTCGGCTCAATGGTGTCTGAAATGTAGTGAGGCGGCTTGAATGGTTATCTAACTCTATCTGGAGTAAGGGGAAAATTTTTTTCTTATTGATCTCGCGCTCTTGCCTAATTTCTGAGGAAGCCATCAAAATTTTCCCGGTAAACTTCAATCAATCAGGGAAACGTACAAATGAGATGAATGAAGCTATATTGTGGTACAACTACGACAAGAGACTGAAAAAATACACTGACAAGTCTTCGTCGTGATTGAATTTATGACAGAAAGTCCTTAAAGGCAAAAAGTGCTTAAAATGGTGAAATGTCTATCGAGAACCAAAACACTTGATGAAGATTCACTGGCGTCCGCTGAAATGGACTAAAAGGAAGCCATCAATTGTCGGTTAACACGCACAAACGAGCTGAATGAGGTAAGCTTATTTGCTCGACTATACGGGAAGACTCCGAAAAATATTCTTTATGACCAAAGTGACAGAAAGTTAAGCCCTTTGACAATTTTTAATAGACAATATCTGTTTCAAAGTTACTCCGGTAGACTCCTGGATGAGGATTTCCTCCGGAGTTGACCTCGCTAATACTTGAGCTTTTCTGGGCCTAATTATCACCGGCAATGTTTAACATGACGCTGCAATTGTTGAAGTTGTACACATGGCCAGGAGCTGAGGATGGGAATGCAGAGGGCCTTGCAGGATAAAGTTGGCTCAATACTCCTC
>JAOARS010000462.1 GCA_025210415.1 Marinifilum sp.
CAGGCATATTGCTTAAGTATCACGCAAAGAACGCAAAACAAAAATATCATTTCACCCATTTGAATGAAAAACAATTGCCTTAATCCTTTATTGCAAAGGACGCAAATAAAAATCCTTACAGATTTTAGGAGTTGCCAGGGTAATTATTTTTAATCTTGCTTGTTTCATGTATACAAAGATAAAAAAATCATGATCCGACAATCAGTACTTAACAATCTTTAACACAAGAGATGTATAAGGTAATTATTGATCAGGATATTAGATAAAATTAAATGGAAAAATGCTTCTCTAAATTAGGACTGATTATAATTAAGGCAAAATTTCGTTATTTCAACAAATTTTTACTGAAAACGTGTTTGAAGTTTATAATTTGATACTATATTTGCTGTTGGAGAGCGAATCTATAAGGAACAATCTCCTTGATTAAAAATTTTGGTTAATAGTTAGATGAAAGGGCGGTTGTGGTTACCGTCCTTTTTTTTGTGCTTGATTTGTAAGTATGTTTACCAAAATATGGGGTACAACCAATTCATTCACGATTAATACCAATATTACATTGAAATGAGCATTATTCTTCTGCTATTTTAAGTTTACTCTTCATTAAAAAATTGCGCCGTAACTCTGCTATGCCTTAATTTTTTAACTTGTCTAAACTCAAAATATTCAAAACAATTTAACGCTCATTCCAAAATAAAATTGGTATAATTCATCTTGAATTCAATTAAGGAAATTATACTGATTGTGAAAATAAGTGAACTACTGCTTTGCAATCCCAAATTCATCGAGATGAACTGCCTAACATTTCTACATCGGCATTATCATACTATTTTCCCAAATGGCTCATTAAGTATTACATTTGGTATTATTTGTTTGAGGGAAATTAGGAGGCCAACTCCTTTTGATTAATTCGTTTCAAAGCTTCGCGTGCAGCTTTCTGCTGAGCTTCTTTTTTAGATGTTCCCATACCTTTACCCATTTTTACTTCTTCTACTTCTACTTCAGAAATAAATAATGGCAAACGCAATGTTTTATCAACACCATCTTCTTGAGTGTCGAAATAGACATCTTTTTTATTTTTTTGAGCCCATTCAATTAATTTACTCTTAAAATTGGTTTCAACCGTAACAACCTCTTCAAGATTAATATATTTTTTAAAGATTTTATCCTCGATGAAAATACGGGTTTTAAGATAACCCTGATCAAGGTAAATTGCACCAATTAAAGCTTCGAATGCATCGCCGTAAATGTGTTTGTTATTATTCATATTTACATTTGATACAACATGCTTGTCTAAGCCAAGTTTAAGGGCAAGCTTGTTTAGAGATTCGCGGCTAACAATTTTAGAACGGATTTGCGTAAGAAATCCTTCATCTTTGTTTGGGAAATATTTGTATAGAATATCGGCAATAATAGCACCAAGAATAGCATCGCCCAAATACTCCAGGCGTTCGTTATTCATGTTGTAGCCATCTTTAGGAATACTGGCCGATTTGTGTATGAAAGCTAATTCATACAAGTCGGGTTTATTTGGATAAAACCCCAGAAAATCAAATAACAATCCATAAAACTCCCTTCTGGGAAAGAAAAAAAGTTTTATGGATTGAATAATAGACTTAATCACAAATTATTCACTAAATGATTTGAAAATTACGGATGCGTTGTGTCCGCCAAAACCAAAAGTATTACTCAAAGCAGCTCTGATTTCGCGCTTTTGAGCTTTGTGAAGTGTAAGGTTTAGTTTCTCATCGATTTCCGGATCTTGCTCCTTGTGATTGATGGTAGGAGGAACTGTTTGATTGTTGATTGCTAAAATACTAGCAATTGCTTCAACAGATCCGGCAGCACCTAACAAGTGTCCTGTCATCGATTTTGTAGAACTAATGTTTAATTTATATGCATGCTCGCCGAAAACAGATTGTACCGCTTTTGTTTCAGGAATATCACCAACTGGTGTTGATGTTCCGTGAACGTTGATATAGTCGACATCTTCTGGTTTCAAGTTTGCGTCATTCAAAGCCATTGTCATTGAGTTAATGGCACCTCTACCTTCAGGGTGAGTTGCAGTAAGGTGATATGCATCACCGGACATTCCTCCTCCAACAACTTCAGCATAAATCTTAGCTCCTCGTGCTTTGGCATGTTCATATTCTTCAAGAATTAAACAGCCTGCTCCTTCACCCATAACGAAACCGTCACGAGATTTACAGAAAGGACGAGATGCAGTTTGATACTCATCATTGTTGGTTGACAATGCCTGCATTGAATTAAAACCACCTAATCCTGCTTCATTTACTGATGCTTCAGATCCACCTGTGATAAAGACATCAGCTTTACCTAAACGGATGTAATTCATTGCATCAATAATAGCGTGTGAAGAGGAGGCGCATGCAGAAACTGTACCGTAGTTTGGTCCTTGGAATCCATATTTCATCGAAATATGGCCGGCAGCAATATCCGAAATCATCTTAGGAATGAAAAACGGAGAGAAACGAGGAGTTCCATCCCCGTTTGCATATCCTTTAACTTCATCTAAGAAAGTTTTAATACCGCCGATACCAGAACCCCATATTACTCCGGCTTTTGTTAAATCTTCCGACTCAAGATCCAAACCGCAATCAGCCATAGCTTCTTTAACAGCTACCAATGCATACTGAGTATATAAATCCAGTTTGCGAACCTCTTTGCGATCGAAATGATCTTTAGCATCGAAATTTTTAACCTCGCAGGCAAACTGAGTCTTGAACTTGGAAGCATCAAAATGAGTAATCTTATCAGATCCGCTCACTCCTTTTTCCAAATTTTCCCAATATTCGGCAATGCTATTACCAATTGGGTTTAATGTTCCAAGACCAGTTACTACTACTCTTCTAAATTCCATAAAAAAGGGTCTGGTTAATAATTACTTAGCGTTCTCTTCGATGTAAGAAACAGCGTCACCTACTGTACCGATGTTTTCTGCTTGATCATCTGGAATAGCGATGTTAAATTCTTTCTCGAATTCCATGATTAGCTCAACTGTATCCAATGAGTCAGCTCCTAGATCGTTAGTGAAGCTAGCTTCTGGAGTTACTTCAGTTTCGTCTACACCCAACTTATCAACAATGATAGCTTTTACTCTAGATGCAATATCAGACATAACTTTAAAATTTAAATGATTAATATTAAACTAATTAATTTTCAACTGTGCAAAGAAATAAATTTACTTGAAATAATTCAAATCTTTTTTACAAAGTTGGGGACAAATGTAATTCTTTTTCCTTTTCCAGCGAAATAATTTTACATCCAATGGCTTTTATATACCTTTGAGCATCGATTTAAACAACAAAATTACTATGAGTAAAATTGCCTTATTTGCCTCTGGATCAGGAACTAATGTTGAGAATATTGCATTGTATTTTAAAGACAAACCAAATGTTGATATTGCATGTGTTCTTACAAATAATCCGAATGCATTTGTATTAAAAAGAGCTGAAAAGCTAGAGATTCCTAGTTTGGTTTTTTCTAAATCGGACTTTAAAGATACTACAAAAGTGGTGGATTATTTGAGAGATATGCAGGTGGATTTTATTGTTTTGGCAGGCTTCTTATGGCTAATACCAAATGGTTTACTCCAGGAATTTCCCAATAAAATTATTAATATTCACCCTGCGCTATTGCCAAAGTATGGTGGCAAAGGAATGTATGGAATGAATGTTCATAAGGCAGTAGTTGAGAATAATGAAACTGAATCAGGAATTACAATTCATTGGGTTAGTGAAAAGTACGACGAAGGAGAAGTCGTATTTCAGGCAAAATGTAAAGTTGAGAATACTGATACACCAGAAGATGTGGCAGAAAAGATTCACAAATTAGAGTATCAGCATTTTCCTAAAGTAATAGAGCAACTACTTTAAGGCAATTGCTCTATCCATATTTCTTTGGAATTTGAATTTGTGAAAGAAGGAAGTGAATCTTTTACTGTTATGGCAGGCGATTCCATCCCGTTTAATTCCAGAAGGAGTTTTGTTTTGAGAATTTCAAATTCTTCTCTGTTTTCTTTTTTAACAGGTGCTACTGGTGGCGATTTCATTTTTAATGGGTTGATTGGAGAACCGTTTTTATGAACTCTAAAATCGAGATGAGGCCCGGTTGATAATCCGGTTGAACCTACATATGCAATAGTTTGCCCTTGTTTTACTCTAACTCCGGAATTTATTCCTTTTGCAAATCTGGAAAGGTGCATGTAGGTTGTGGTGTAAACACTGTTGTGCTTCACTTTTAAATATCGGCCACCGCCATTTTTCTGATAACCTTTTTTAATAATTACACCATCGCCAATGGTATGAACAGGTGTTCCGGTTGGTGCTGCATAATCGATACCATGGTGAGCCCTGTATCTTTTTAAAACGGGATGATATCTTCTGTTAGAAAATCTTGAGCTTATTCTTGAATAACGTAATGGTGCTTTTAAAAATGCTTTTTGAAGACTTTTGCCTTCTTCATCGAAGAATCCATCTTTTTCACCTTCTTTAAAAGCAAAAGCATAATTATCGGATTTGTGATGAGTAAAATTTGCTGCAATTACTTTTACATCATGAATTGGTTTGTTATCCACGAAAGCTTCTTTATATATAATGTTAAATTGATCGCCTTTGCCAATACCGAAAAAATCAATTGTCCATGCATAAATTTCCGATAATTCTATTGATAAAATTGGATCTGCTTTGGCTTCTACCATTGCATTCCAAAGCGAACTTTCGATTGTTCCTTTAATTTGTTTTCGTTTGTAAACGATTTCTTTTTCTCCTTTGTATACGTTTAAAGTGTCGCGTAAGTCGAAAACGATGTATTCTACAGGAGAGTTTTCGTAAATGAAATATTCAGGGGTTCTTAAACTGTCTTTGGTAAACAATACTGAATATTCTCGCCCGGATTTAATGCGTCTAACATTAAAAACCTTTTTCGATTTTTTTGCAATCTTATCAATAGCAGCAAAAGAAACATCGTATTGCCTTAATATTGTAGATAAACTTTGATTTCTTTTTACTTTCTTTTCTTCAACTTCAAATTCATCAATAGGAAAACCATACCTTAAATTTACAGGCTCTAATTCTGTGGAGTCTATCATTTGATGACTTTCAGTTTTCACCTCCTCAGGTACACCTGATTTAAATTTTTTAAATAGCAATAAGCCTATTAATGCAACAGCTAGAATAATAAGAGTTTTATAGTTGAAGAATTTTTTCATTTCAGATATTTTGAATTCGAGCCTAAAGGTATAACTGTTTCTATAGTCATACAATATGAAAGCAAACAGAGATTGTGCTATTTAAGTTTTTTTAAGACTTAAGATTTAATCTTGTCGAAGCCCTGGCCGTACACACCCATAACACTACCCATTGATATAAATGCATCAGGGTCTACATGCTTAATCATTTTTAGGATGGTTTGAGAATCGCGCTTTTTTGCAAGTACCATTAATATCTGAACATCTTCGTTGCTATAGCCACCTGTTGCATTTATTACGGTAAGCCCCTGGTCTAAAGTGTGAATTACTTCTTTACGGATTAATTCAGGTTTTTGGGTGAATATTACAATTTGTACTGATTGTTTGCTTCCTTCAATAATCATATCAACACAATAGGCACTTATACCCATTGTAACAAAACCATACACAACTTGTTCTATTGAATTTTCAAGAAAATAAGATGAGGATATAATAATTACGTCGATAGTTAGTAATAACTGGCCCGGACTATAGTTTTTATATTTGTTAATCATCATGGCCAAAATGTCGGTTCCTCCTGTACTTCCACCGCGAGATAGAATCATTCCGGCACCGGCACCAGCCATAATCCCACCAATAATGGCGCACATAAAACGATCAGATACCAATGGTTCGGTAATGATTGATTGAAACAGCCAAAGGAAAAAAGAAATTACAGTAATTCCGTATAAGGTTTTAATTCCAAATGAAAATCCTAGTATTCGTAATGAAACAAGGAGGAAAACAGTATTGATTAAAAATACACTGTAACCAACTTTAATTCCTGTTACAAAGTATATCATTGTTGCAATTCCACTAACACCAGATCCTACAATGCCTGCCGGGATAATAAAACCGGTCCATGCCAAAGAACCAATTAGTAATCCGATTGTTATAATAAAATAGGAACGAATGTTTTCTGATAAACTGATTTTTTGTTTCGCCATTTCGTCTGTTTTAAGCTCTAATTTCTTCAAATCCTAATCCGTAAACTCCCATTACACTTCCCATGGAGATAAATGCTTTGGGATCAACTTCTTTAATTACCTTAAATACGTGTTGAGTTTCATGCTTTCGAACTACAATCATCAACATTTTGGTTTCTTCGCGCGTGTACCAGCCCGTTGTGTGTACCATGGTAAGTCCACGGCCGGTTACCTCACTCAGTTTTTCTGCAACAGCTTCATGCTCTTTTGAAATAATAAAAAACTGGGCCGATTGTTTTGAACCGGAGATCATCATATCGATGGTATATGCTGCAATGGCCATTTCAACATATCCGTACACTATGGTCGAAATATCCTTAAATATAAAATAGGATGAAGCAATAATAAAAATATCGATGTAAAGGATAATTCTACCCGGGCCAACATTTTTGTATTTGTTGATCATCATGGCAACAATATCAGTACCTCCTGTGCTTCCTCCTTGTGTAATGGTGATTCCTACACCAACTCCGGCTAATATTCCACCAATAATACTGGCCATAAATTTGTCATCAACAAATGGTTCGGTAATCCAACGCTGTTGCAAAGCTAGCAGAACCGATCCTACCACAATGGCAAAAATGGTTTTGATTCCAAACCTACTTCCTAAAACCCTAAGTGCAATTAATATCAAAACACTATTAATGGCAAAAAAGGAGTAACCAACAGGAATTGATTTTCCTGTTGCATAATAAATAATTGTACCAATACCTCCAACACCTCCTGCAACAATCTCAGAAGGAATTAAAAAAGCTGTCCATCCAAAGCTGTAGATGAACAATCCCAAAGTAATAATCGCGTACGATTTTATTTCAGAAATTGATATTTTCATTGATTCGTAAATGTTAGATGTAAAAAAAGACCTCATTTTACTAAGAAAACGAAGCCTTTTTGTTATTTAAATTATTTGTTTTCTGCTTATACTACTATGTTGATGATCTTTTTAGGAACGATAATTACTTTCTTAGGTGTTTTACCGTCTATCCATTTCTGAGCTTGCTCGCAATTTAGAACTTCTTGTTCAATTTCATCCTTACCCATACTTAATGATAACTCTAACTTAAATCTCATTTTACCATTAAATGACACTGGGTATGAATGGGTATCTTCGGCTACAAAGCTTTCATTGAATTCGGGGAAGCTGGCTTTGGTAATACTTTCGGTATTTCCACACAGGCTCCAAAGTTCTTCTGAAATATGAGGAGCAAAAGGAGCAAGTAGTTTCAACAAGTCTTCTAAAACAGCCTTGTTATTACACTTTAAGCTACTCAATTCGTTCACACAAATCATGAA
>JAOARS010000463.1 GCA_025210415.1 Marinifilum sp.
AGCAGTTCAAATACATACTGAATTTTCTCTTTTACTTTTGCATCCTGATTTTGATAAAATTCGATGAAATGTGTTTCAAAGAATATTATTTTCCTAACCATATAACAAAGTTACCTTAAAAGATAACTTTTCCCAAATTCTGCTTAAAAAAACCTGACAGGTTTTGGAAACCTGTCAGGATTGATCACCATAATATAATAACACACTACTCTATACTAAAGATTACCTCTTTATTAGATTTGTTACCAGAAGAATCATTAACTTAAATTTGTAATTACTTGGCTTGGTGTTACCAAGGACTTCAATATCATAGTTAATAGAATAGGTTGTCTATGATATTATGTGAGTAGCATTATCCTGATTATTATTATAATTGAACTCTCTCAATCGTTTAGAGTTACTATTTGGTTTTAAACAATACTTTGTGAAGTGGAGATGTGCGGTATTTTTTCTCTTTACTCTTTATTGTTGGCTTTCCATAAGCATCTTCATCAGGGTAATTCCAAAGTATACTTGCATTTCCCTTTCCCTTCTCATAAATAAACCTGTATCCCTCATAGTCATTACCATATGAATATTTTTCTTCAATCAAACACCCATTCTCATCGTAGCTATAAATATCGGTGTAACCATCAGGAATCCATTCATCATCTCTCCAATAATAATATTGTATAGATGATATCTTGTCGCCATCATAGGTATATACACATTTTTCTCGTGGTTCATCTTTACTATTGTATACTATCCAATGTAACAATCGATTACTGGCATATGTATATTTTTCATACTCGCTTAATTCCCATGTATATCCTTGGCTGGAATAATCATATATTTTACGCTCTGCCAATTGTTCGTTATCATATACGTATTCGTATCTTGAGCCTAGCTTTAAATCCTCCTTGTTTCTCCCCCCTGATGATTGATATACCATTAATTTTTTATTAGAATATTGATAAATATCTTTCCAAAAGTATCGCCAACTTTCACTCTCTGCTCCTTCAAAACCTGAATGTTCTATCAGCAAACCATCTTTTATTTTATACTCTTCCTTGTACCATACTTCATCATCCCAAATTCCATTTTCTTTTGAATATCGAAGAGCAGTCATATTTTCCCCGTCATAACTTACTTCAATTCTACCATCCTGCTCCCAACTGCCACTTTCATTGTCTGTGGTATAACTTTCAATTAGACTAATCTTATTATTTTCATAATAAAAAGTATACCTATCATTACCATTATCAAGTTCATTCATCTCTTTTACTCTATAACTATCTTTCTCTGGTTCAGTATCGTTATCATTCTTGCTACAGGCTATGCCAAAAAGTAAAAGCACAATAATACCTGTCATGCTTAATTTTAGATTTTTCATAGATTAAAAATTTAAGGTTTGTACATTGTTTATTCTCCATCAAATCTACAACGTCGCTACTTTCTAATATTTAATCCTAAATCTCATTGTATAAACCCACCCCTTTATTGTATGAACTACCCCAAAACAATTTGACTTAAACTTTCTTATATCGTAAATTGCTTGTATGAAACACACTACCAGCTATTCTACCTTAATTGTTGATGATGAACCCAAGAGTCAGGTTTTATTACTGGACTTGCTTGTTGGCTTCGATTGTATTGATGTAAAGGCAATAGCCGATAGCGTAGACGAAGCTGTAACAATATGCCGTAGGATTTTTCCTGAACTGATATTTTTGGATATTGAAATGCCGGGGAAAAATGGTTTTGATTTGATTACAGAACTTAATTTGTTAAACCAAAATCCTACAATCATATTTATTACTGCCTACAACCAATACGCCATAAAGGCATTTAAATACTCAGCCTTCGATTACTTGTTAAAACCTGTGCAAGTAAAAGATCTGGAAAACACCATTGCCAGATTAAACAATAGAGCTACAAACTCTTTTCATGGCAGTGTTAAATTGTTAAAGGAATATCTCTCGCAAGAGAAAATTGTGATTGATATCAGAACAGGATACCTAAATATTATTCCCGATGAACTGGTATACTGCGAAGCCGATGGAAACTATACTACCATACACCTGTTTGATGGCAGAACTGAAACGGTTTGTTACAACCTTAAAAATATCGAAAATCAATTAAAAAATTTGAACTTGTGCAGGGTTAGCAGGTCGCTACTAGTTAATCCAAAGCATGTTTACAAGGTAAATTGCAAGGAAAAATTGCTTCAATTGTCTGTTAACGGAGGATGCAAAAGTTTTAAGGTGCCACTTGCCAAACTGAGAAACTTAAATCAAATACTCGCCAATGAAATTTAACAAAGCTATAATCGCTAACATTCTTATTTCTGCTATCATTGGTGTCGGAATATTTGTTTATTTCTTCACTCCCGTGCAATCTCATACACTGGAAATTATTCAAAACACAAAATATCCTCCAACCGGAAGATACTGTTACACCGATTTTAATTTCGATAATCAATACGAAAAACTCTGCTGTCGCGAAGACACCTTAAACAAAATGATTGAATTATTCATTCACAATCCGGATGGTACAATAATCAACCAGTGGAATATCAATGGACAACTACTTTACAAAGATATCAACAGTTTTCATTATGCAGATACAGATCGTGATTCGGTACGTGAATTGTATTTTCTTACAAAAATCGGCAACAAGCTACTTTTGAACCAACTAAATGTGGGTAAAGACAAACACGAATCATTTTTATTGGATACCCTTATAAAAGATTCAAGAGGAAATTACAGCTATACCTACTACATCAATTCTTATGATTTAAATTCGAACGGAAATAAAGAATTAATTGTAAACCTTAGAGGTTACTTTTCAACTTATCCGCGAAAGCTATACATTTTCGATCCTGAAAATTTAAGTATTAAATCGTCCCATACAAATGGCAACTGTTTTACCAATTTAAGAGATATTGCAGATGTAGATAACGACGGCAACCATGAAATTTTCGGTTTGGTGCGATCGCCATACAATATACCTTCCAGTAAAAAAGTTGAATACAGCGATTCTCTTTGCTGGCTATTTCTATTCAATAAAGATTTAGATTTTTTATTTGAACCAATTTCTTTTAATGAGAAATTTTCTTCGCTCAATTACAGTTTTATCAAGTATAAAAACAACAATTGCATATTGTCTCTTCTATCGGATTACGAAGCTCCTAAAACAGAATACCCTTTCGAAATCAGAAACAAAGATGGTATTCTAATAAACCAATTCAAGCTAAAAAACATCGATAAAATAAGCTCTTTTTATGTGATAAATGATTCTAGGGTTCTAGTTAGAACCGATAATTGTAATTACCATATTTTTGATATCGATTTTCCGGGTAAAGTAAAACCAATTGAAAGAAATCCTGACATTTATGTGTACCATAACAAAGCAAATCCAAGTTCATCATATTTCTTTAAGGATTTGCCCATTCATATTTTTTCAAATCAAGAGCATAAAAACATTGTTATCTACAATTCAAACTTTAAAAATCCTGTATCTGTAAACATACCAAATTCAAGTTTTTTATCGCTCTACGATATAAAGAAAACAGGAAATGATTTTTTCCTGGCCTTTAATTCTGCAACTCATTTTTACTTGTTAAAATACAACAAACTAAGGCTTTACAAATTAACTTACTTGTTAATTGTTCCTATTGTATTATTCATTTTGTTGATTTTAACCTTTTACAACAATTTCCAAAAACACATCATACTAAAAGAACAACGCAAAAAAGAAGAATTATTAAGCCTTCAGATAAAAACCATTAAAAACCGCATTGAACCACACTTCCTGTTCAATACCATTAACACCATTGGCAGTTTAATCATGCAATCGGATAAAAGAGAAGCCTATGAACATTTGGGCAGGCTGTCAGATCTTTTAAGAAGAACTGTAGATACTTCAGAGCAAATAGCAACCCCATTAGAATCTGAAATCAATTTTATTGCCAACTACCTGGTATTGGAAAAACTTCGGTTCGAAGACAAATTCGATTATGAAATCAAGATTGATAAGAATGTAAACCTACAACACTCCTTTCCAAGAATGCTAATGCAAATTCACGTTGAGAATGCAGTAAAACATGGATTAATGCACAAAAAAAATGGTGCAGGTTTATTAGAGATAGACATCAACCAAACAGGTCGGGAAATAAGTATTTCGATTAAAGACAACGGAATTGGTCGAATCGTTTCAGTATATGAAAATACTCATGGCACCCGGAATGGCATAAAAATATCCGAAAAAATAATTGAGTTGTACAATGTGCTTTTCAAAGAAAAAATCCATCAGGAAATTATTGATTTAACCGATGATATTGGAGAACCTACTGGCACACAAATCAAAATTGAAATTAAAAAGTAATACCGATTAATTAATGATTTTAGCTTTAAATTCGCTAACTTCTTAACGCTATTCATTAATATATCTGCATTATACCAAAGCTAATATCATAGTATAAATGGTATAATCTGTTTATAGCTAAAAAAAATCCTGACAGGTTTTGGAAACCTGCCAAGATTGGTCGTTTTATAAGCAGCTTTCTATATATCAGAAAATCCTGTTATTCTAAATTTTTACGAATTGCCTCGGCTACTTCGGCCAATTCTTCCTGACTTGGAGATAATTTAGGGTTCTCAAAGTTTAAATCTCCAATATTATTTAATGGTACCAAATGAATGTGAGTATGCGGAACTTCTAAACCAATAACAGCAACTCCAACTCGCTTACATGCTACA
>JAOARS010000464.1 GCA_025210415.1 Marinifilum sp.
ACTTAAACCCTGAGGCAATGATGATTCTTGTAGGAATGGGCGGAGAAAGAACTTTTTACAAGAAATTTCTTAAAAACATTGGTGTTGAAGCTCAGGTAATCAGAGTTGGAAAATACAAATCGGCAACCGAACAATTTTTCAGAGATGACATGAGTGATGAAAGCCGAGAGCAAACCATGGCTTATGTTGGAGATATCTGGAACCAAATATTGAAAGGAATTTCAGAAGAAAGAAACGTTTCGGTAGAGAAGTTAAATGAAATTATTGACGCTTTTGCCATTAAAAAAGCAGGTGATGCTAAAAATTACAATCTAATTGATGGTGTTATCTACCAAGATGAAATGAATTCAATCCTAAGAAAACTTTCCGATATTAAAGAAGATAAAAAACTACGTTTGATAAGTGTTTCGGATTACGCAAAATCTCCTGATGCAGATCCTTCATTCTCTAAAAATAAAATTGCTGTTGTTTATGCCACAGGTGCTATTGGAAATAAACAAAGCGAAACTGCAATTGGCCCTGAATTGGCAAATACAATTCGAAAAGCCAGAAGAGATTCTACTGTTAAAGCAATTGTTTTGCGTGTAAATTCTCCAGGTGGAAGTGCATTGGTTTCTGATATTATTTGGAGAGAAGTTGAATTGGCTTCGCAAGAAAAACCTGTAATTGCATCAATGGGTAATGTGGCAGCCTCGGGTGGTTATTACATTGCTTGTCCGGCTGATACAATTGTTGCAGATAAAAATACAATTACCGGATCGATCGGTATTTATGGTTTGTTCTTCTCTGGTGAAGAGTTGATTAAAAATAAAATTGGATTTACAACCGATGCTTATGGCACAAATAAACACTCTGCTTTTGGAGGTGGATATCCATTAATGGTTGTTCCTGTTTCTTCAAGAAAATTTACCACAACTGAGAAAGCAATTCTTCAGGAAATTATTAACGATGGATATGATACTTTTCTGACAAGAGTTGCCAATGGCCGAAATAAATCGAAAGAAGAAATTCATGAAGTTGCCCAAGGAAGAGTCTGGAGTGCTCTTGATGCAAAGGAGAATGGCTTGGTTGATGTTTTAGGTGGTTTGGAAACTGCGATTGAAATTGCTAAGGAAAAAGCCGGGTTGGAAGATGATTACAGAATTGTTTCTCTTCCAAAGCAAAAAGATCCAATTGAAGAATTGATAAAAGACATTACGGGTGAAGCAAAAAACCGATTCCTAAAATTTGAATTAGGCGACACTTACAGGTATTACAATCAGGCTCAAAGCATTACGAAGCTAGGTGGTATTCAAACTCGTTTGCCTTACGAAATAGAATTGAATTAATGCAGTAAGAGACTTAAAACTGTTTCTTAATGTTCTCATAAAAAAATCCTCAATTTCTTGAGGATTTTTTTTATTCCATGATTATTTTTATCAACGAAGTAAAAAATTATTGTCATATTTAAAAACTGTTTTAGTTTTAAATGCTAATAACCAGATTAAAATTATAATCGATGAAGGCATTACCCCGTTTTTTAAAAGTTTTACTATTGCCATTTAGTTTACTTTACGGTTTAATTGTTGCTATGCGCAATATGCTGTTCGATTTGAGTATTTTAACAAGCACCGAATTTAAAATCCCAATCATTTCGGTTGGTAATATTACCGTTGGCGGAACTGGTAAAACACCTCATATAGAATATCTTATAGCACTATTAAAGGACGATTACAAATTGGCTACACTTAGCCGAGGCTACAAACGAAAATCAAAAGGATTCATTTTAGCCGATGAAAATTCAACAGCAAATCAGATTGGTGATGAACCAATGCAAATTAAACTTAAGTTTCCTGATATTTTAGTGTCGGTTGATAGCAAAAGAGTAAATGGCGTTAAAAATCTTCTGAAAAGTGAACACGGCAATGATTTAAGTGCCGTTCTATTAGATGATGCCTATCAGCACAGATACATTAAGCCAGGGCTATCAATTCTTTTAATTGATTACAACCGACCAATTACTCGCGATTTTATTATGCCATACGGACGATTGCGTGAAAGTGCAGAGGAAAGATCAAGAGCCAATATCATTATTGTAAGTAAGGCTCCGGCAAAAATGACTCCAATTGAAAGGAGAATAATTGTTAAAGAATTAAGATTATTACCATATCAAAAACTTTACTTTACTTGTTTGGATTATGGAAATTTACAACCGGTATTTAGTAAGGAAGCACTAAACATTGGTGATGAAGACTGGAACAAAGAAAGTTTCTCTATTCTTTTGGTAACCGGAATTGCCAATCCAAAACCATTAAGAGAATATCTGGATGGATTCTCAAATACAATTGAAGAATTTCACTTCCCGGATCATCATGCTTTTAATCAAAAGGATATTCTGGCTATTGAGAAGAGATTTAATGAACTGAAAGGTGGCAACAAGATAATTATTACGACAGAAAAAGATGCTACTCGTATTTTCGATATGGAAATCAAACAGGAAAGTATCAAAAAGTATCTGTTCTATGTTCCTTTATGCATAAAGTTTCTTAATGAAGACAAATCTAAATTCGATAACCAAATTTTGAACTACGTTAAGAAAAATAAACGATCGAGTAACTTGCACAATATCGAAACCGATTCAATATAAAAAGGGGAATAAAAATATTCCCCTTTGCTCTACCATTTATTAACCACTACATTAATTAACAGCTATTGCAAAAGCATTTTGATTAATACCAAAGCTAATTCATTATTTATAAATGCCTTATACGCTATCAAGTTACAAAATCCAATATAAACTATCAAGAGTATAATTCCTTTTTTTGTGATAAATATAATTTTAGTATTTTATTTAAATTTCCCTCCTATTACACAAGACTTTTTATAAGATTTTACTTGACCTTCCAGGTTAAAAATTTCAATATAAATAAGGTACATTCCAATTGGCAATCTTTCTTTTTTTGCGCTTAAACCATCCCAACATACGCTATCATCTTTTCCCAAATACAAATTACTGGCTAGTTTCCTAACTTCTTTTCCCGATGCATTGTAAATTCTAATATTGGCAACAAATCCATCTGCATTTAAATTAAAGTTAATATCCAAACGATCTTCAATTCCATCGTTATCCGGAGAAAATATTTTCGACGATAAGCTAACCTCCTCTACTGCCTGTTCAATTTCTTTGTAAACAGAGTTTTTTAATCCCGGAGTACCAAATCCTACATTTTGAGCTGCCGATTGCCAGTTTGAAGATCTATTTGTCATCTGATCAGGATTAATGCGTTCTAAGGCTACTCCTTCCCGTGTAGCTAACAATTCAAAATGCATTTTTTCTTTGTATTCAAAATCGTCTATTGTCTCAACTTTTGTAAGCAAGGTCACACGGCCTTTATCATCCGGATAATTGGGCAAATCCACTTGATGAAAAACATTTGTATTTGCAGTAAAATAATTTTCAGCAATATTTAAAGTGTCTGCACTAAACAAAGAATACGCTTTGGGATGCAATAACAATTGCCTGTCTGCAAGTTTCACACTATCTGTAAGCAAATAATTGTCATTTTTTTTGCCAAGATACAATTGGGAGATATCGTAAACATTATCTGTCCGGTTGTATATCTCAATGTAATCTGATCCTCCTGATAATGGATTAAACAGAATTTCATTAATTACAATATCTCCTTTTTGTATTTGAGCAGGTACCCAAAATTCAATTTGATTGTTTTTGAGTTGATTTCCTGCCAAATCAGTTACATTTTCAGATATCATTAATTCATATCTGGAATTTTCAACCAAGTGTTCTGCAAATTCTATTTCAAACAAAATTGCTGGCGTTCCTATTTTGCGAATTTCATGTATTCTTACATTATCGGAATTTATTGAATAATTTGTTACAAGAACAACTTGATTCTCTTTCATGGGTTCTGAAAAATGTATTTGAACCGATTTTGTATCTACATGTATGTGCTGAACCAATGGTGAAGTGTTATCTTTATTTTCAGCATAAACTGAGTTTTGTTCTCCCGGAGTTCCTCCAACTACAGCATTAGATGCTTGCCAATTGGGTTCCTGCCAGGCAATATTTTTTGGATCAATTCTTTCCAAACTCCATCCTCCGTCACTTTTGTCTTTAGATTTATACCAGGTATCGGAATAAGTAATTTCATCAATAATTTTTTCTTTAGCAGATTTCAATTGTAAACTTGTTCCTGCATTGGTTAATCCTGTAAAGCTTGATAAACCCAATGTATTCCCATATTTGGAAAATGCATCGACTGCCGAATTCGAACAAAGAATTAAATACGAATTTGCCTGAATTGTATCACCGGAAAGGAACAATTCCTTTTCCCCGATTTGCAGCTTCCAATTTTCAACTGAAATTGGATAATTTTTGACATTATGCAATTCGATATATTCATACTCCGGCAAGCCATTGGTCGGATTTTCATCAGCCATAATTTCATTAATTACAACATCATGCATATGAATTTCATGGTACACAAAATTTAAACTTGTATTCAGTTCATTTCCGCATTCATCAGTTAATCCCGCAATTTTAAGTTGAAGTTGTTCTGAATCAACAAATGTTTTTTCGAATCTTAGTTCAACTTTCTGAGGTGATTTTCGAATCAATTCCAATAAAGAGTTATTGCTGAGATTGTAATTATTCTTGTTTGATATTGAAGCATCCAGAATTTCATTAAACTCTATTGACAATTGTCTTTCTGATAAGATTTTAAAAGCACTTACTCTTGGTGCTTTATCATCTATATAATCTGCATAAACAGAGTTAATTTTCCCGGGAGTTCCACCATATTCATTAACTGAAGCAGACCAATTATTGAAAGTACTACAAGTATTTTTTGGATCAATTCTTTCCAAACTCCATCCTCCGTCACTTTTGTCTTTAGATTTATACCAGGTATCGGAATAAGT
>JAOARS010000465.1 GCA_025210415.1 Marinifilum sp.
CAAAAGAAAAAGGCCTCCCAAGTGGAAAGCCTTTCATATATATCTAAAATTTATTAATTAGATAGCATCTACAATTGTATTTAATGTAGTTGATGGACGCATAGCTTCAGAAGCCATTTCATCGTTTGGCATGAAGTAACCACCAACGTTCATTGCAGAACCTTGAGCGTCGTTCAATTCAGTAACGATTTTTTCTTCCTTAGCTTTCATTTCAGCTGCAACCTTAACGAATTTCTCTTTCAGGTCAGCATCTTTATCTTGAGCAGCTAATGCTTCAGCCCAGTACAATCCTAAGTAGAAATGAGAACCACGAGTATCCAATTCGTTTACTTTACGAGATGGAGACTTTCTTTCATCCAAGAATTTAGTCACACCAGCATCTAAAGTATCAGCGAATAACTGCGCTTGCTCGTTGTTAAAGTTGTTAGCGATGTGCTCGAAAGATACACCTAATGCCAAGAACTCACCCAATGAATCCCAACGCAAGTGACCTTCTTTTTCGAACTGCTGAACGTGCTTAGGAGCCGATCCACCTGCACCAGTTTCGAATAATCCACCACCATTCATCAATGGAACGATAGATAACATCTTAGAAGAAGTACCTAGCTCAAGAATTGGGAAAAGGTCAGTTAAGTAGTCACGCAATACGTTACCAGTTACTGAAATTGTGTCTTCTCCTTTACGGATTCTTTCCAATGATACAGTGATTGCATCAACCGGAGCCAAGATACGAATATCTAATCCTGTAGTATCGTGATCTTTTAAGTACTCGTTTACTTTAGTGATTAACTGAGCATCGTGAGCACGATTTTCATCTAACCAGAAAATTGCCGGAGCACCAGTTGCTTTAGCTCTGTTTACAGCCAATTTAACCCAATCTTGAATTGGAGCATCTTTCACCTGACACATTCTGAAGATATCGCCAGTTTCAACAGCTTGTTCCATAACAACAGTTCCGTCGAAATCTACAACGCGAATAGTACCTTCGCCTTGTGCGTAGAAAGTTTTATCGTGCGATCCGTACTCTTCAGCTTTTTTAGCCATCAAACCAACGTTTGATACAGATCCCATAGTAGCTACATCGTAAGCTCCGTTTTTCTTACAATCATCGAAGCAAACCTGGAACATTCTAGCGTAAGATCTATCTGGAATCAATGCTTTACATTCCTGTAGTTCTCCTGCCGGGTTCCACATTTTACCACCGTCACGAACAACAACTGGCATCGATGCATCGATAATTACGTTGTTTGGTACGTGTAGGTTAGTAATACCCTTATCTGAATCAACCATAGCCATATCCGGACGAGTTTTGTAAACTTCCATGATATCAGCCTCGATTGCTGCTTTCTTATCTGCTGGTAACTTCTCAATCTTAGCGTAAAGATCTCCTAAACCATTGTTAAAGTTCACTCCCAATTCCTTAATAGTATCAGCATGCTTAACGATAGCTTCTTCGTAGAATACTTCTACTGCATGCTTAAACATTTCAGGGTCAGAAATCTTCATCATAGTTGCTTTAAGGTGTAAAGACCAAAGTAGTCCTTCTTCTTTAGCAGCCTCAATTTCCTTTTTGTAGAATGCACGTAATGCTTTAACATTCATTGCAGCAGTATCAATAACCTCACCAGCTAACAATTCTTGCTTTTCTTTTAATACAGTAATGTTTCCTGCATTGTCAACAAACTCGATACGTACATTAGTATCTTTTTCAATAGTTACTGATTTTTCAGAACCATAAAAATCCTTCTCAGTCATGTGAGCTACGTGAGACTTAGAATCTGCAGACCACTTACCCATTCTGTGTGGGTTTTTCTGAGCGAACTTCTTAACAGAAGCAGCAGAACGACGATCTGAGTTACCTTCACGTAAAACAGGGTTTACTGCACTACCCAATACTTTAGCGAATCGTGCTTGTAGTTCTTTTTCTTCAGCTGTATTAGCTTCTTCCGGATAATTAGGAATGTTATATCCTTTTTCCTGTAATTCTGCAATTGCAGCCTGCAACTGTGGAATAGAAGCACTAATGTTCGGCAACTTAATAATGTTAGCCTCTGGAGTTAATGACAATTTTCCTAACTCAGCCAAATAATCAGGAATTCTCTGATCTTCAGTTAAATTTTCAGGAAAATTAGCAATAATTCTACCTGCTAAAGAAATGTCTTTAGTTTCAATTTCAATGCCTGAAGTTTTAGTAAAGGCTTTGATAATAGGCAACAATGAATAGGTTGCCAAGGCTGGAGCTTCATCAATCTTGGTATAGATTATCTTTGCTGTCTGTGCCATGTTGGTTGTTGTTTTGTGTTTTTAATTAAAAATAATCTGTTTAATTCTTTCATTAGAATTAAGCACAATTCAAACTCGAGATAAACATAGATATTTTTTTTATTCCCCAATTTAAAAGTGCTGTTTTTTTAACGATTTTTTTCTTTAATTATAACTGCCTAAAAACAAGGCTCCTGTAGAAAAACAGAAGCCTTATTTTATCAGTTTTGTATATGCTGTATATCATATTTTCTAAAATTACTCAAAATCGAGGGAGAATTTTTGTTTTAGTACCGCTAAAGCCGGATTTTTCTTGCACAAATAATTGAATCTATCGGTATCTGTAAACACCCTTTTTGTTTTGGTAGCAGCAGATTTTACTGTCTCCACCAAAATTGAGTTATTACTATATATACGTTGAAAATAATTTTGCAATTCCAGTTTTACACTGTTGATATCATCTTCCTGAAGGGGATTGCTAACTTTAAGAACAATCTTATTATCGGTTAGCTCTGGCTGATTTACCGTTAATGCTAAGCGAACACGTTCACTCTTGTTCTTAATTCTTGCAAACTCTTTTAATTGTATAAAAACCCCTGCTTTAGTAAATTCAGCTTTTATATATGAAGCTGCAGAATCAGACACCTCTGTCTTATTCTCTTTTGGCTTGGTGGCAAGCTGTGGTCTTTGAATACCAGTTTTTAATGCCTGTTTAATCGATACTGTAGAGGTATAAGAGTTTCTAGTTACACCTGTATTTACAGTAGTTTTGTATTCCTGTTTTGCAGAATTGTTATTGTTCTGTACCGTTGTTGATACCTTGCCACCGTTTTGCTGTGTATTTTGATTTGGTGCTAAGGTTCTTCCCTCAATTGCAATCTTTAATAACTTCTTGGAATTCTTTTTTAAACTAGCTCCTTTTTTTTTTGATTCAATTATCTGGGACAATTGAATTAAACTAAGCTCGATTAATAATCGTGGATTTTGACTGGATTTGTATCCAACATCGCATTGGTTTAAAATATTGAGAGCTTCATATAGGAAATCGACCGGACACTTCTTGGCCTGATCGACATATTTTTGCTTTACACTTTCACTAACCTCCAATAATTGAATGGTGGCTGGATCTTTTCCTACCAACACATCACGTACATGGGCGCTTAAACCTCCAATAAAATGATGCCCATCAAATCCTTTTTCGAATATCTCGTTAAGCATTACCAATACATCGGTAACTTTTCCCTCTAAAGCAGCATCTACAATTCTGAAGTAGTAATCGTAATCCAGCACATTCAGATTCTGAATTACATTTTCGAATGAGATTTCTTTGCCTGAGAAACTAACAATTTGGTCGAAAATAGAAAGTGCATCACGCATGGCACCATCAGCCTTCATTCCAATCACATTTAAAGCTTCTTCACCAATATTCACAGATTCTTTCTCTGCAATATTTTTTAAATGCTTCACTGCATCTTCAACTTTAATTCTGCTAAAGTCAAAAATCTGACAACGAGATAAGATTGTTGGAAGGATTTTATGCTTTTCGGTAGTTGCCAATACAAATATTGCATGTGCAGGTGGTTCTTCCAATGTTTTCAGGAAAGCATTAAATGCCGATGCTGATAACATATGAACCTCGTCTATAATATATATACTATAGCTTCCAATTTGCGGTGGTATTCTTACCTGATCAATCAAGGTACGAATATCGTCAACAGAGTTGTTCGAAGCTGCATCCAATTCGTGAATATTATATGAGCGATTTTCATTAAAAGCCTTACAAGATTCACATTCGTTACAAGCTTCAAAATCAGAAGAAATATTTGAACAGTTTATTGTTTTGGCAAAAATACGCGCACATGAAGTTTTACCTACACCTCTTGGTCCGCAAAACAGATAGGCATGTGCCAAATGATTGTTTTTAATCGCATTCTTTAAGGTTACGGTAATAGACTCCTGACCTACAACTGTTGAAAACGTTGAGGGACGATATTTACGAGCTGAAACAATAAAATTCTCCATATTATTAAGACCGAAAAACGGTTGATTTTCTTTTTTCGAAATTCAAATATACAGAATCAATATCAATAAAACATCACGAAAGAGGGAAGATTTTTTAAGCATTTTTTCGTTATTTCTGTTATACTCGACAGTACAATATTTTAGCCATGATTACCAACAAAAAAGACTCCTACAATTAGAAGTCTTTTGGTAATATTTTGATTGGGAATCCGAACTTTAGTCGGAGTCCCAAACTGATAACTGATAACTGAATTATGCAACCGTATCGTAACGAGAAACTCTGTGTACGCCTTTAATTCTTCGTAGCTTTACCATTAAAGTGTTTAAGTGTTCAATATTCGAAACAACTACAGTAAGATTACCTTCGAAACTTCCTGCATTTGTTTCTACCAAAATTGAACGCATCTGCACTCTTAAATCTTTACTGATCACTTCTGAAATATTGGTAACCATGCCCAATTCATCATCACCGGTAATGTGAAGTACTGCCTGATATGATGCTGCACCTTTTTCCGTCCAATTTGCTTTTACCACACGGTAAGGATATCTACTCATCATCTCTTTAGCATTTGAACATCCTACTCTATGAATTCTAATCCCTTTTCCTATGGTAATAAAGCCAAATATGTCATCACCGAAAATAGGATTACAACACTTTGAAAGAGTATAGTCTACATTGGCAATATTCTGATCTACAATCAACACATCCTCACCCGTCGCTTGAGTAGTTCTAGAAGTGTAATCAGGCATATCTTCCGGGACCTTTTCCTCAACTATCTCTTCCCTGGTTAAGATGTCTTTTATTTCTGATAAGTCATGCAGTTCGGTTGCAATACCGTAATACAAATCAACAGCAAGTTTGTACTTGTATTCAGTCATTAACTTACGGATATTTTCATCACAGAACTCAATCTTCCAATTCTTCATTCTACGCTTCAAGGTTTCCTTACCCATATC
>JAOARS010000041.1 GCA_025210415.1 Marinifilum sp.
CAGTCGGCTACAAAAATTCTTTAAATAGCTAAGGCTATTCGCATCATTTTTCCTTTGTCTGAGTACTTCATTCATCCAAACTAATCCTCAAAAACAAAAGTTAAACAGTTTTTTAGTTTTGCTTCAGTTTACGCCTATTGATTTTGTATCATCAAAAACAAAATTCTAAATCAAAACTATAAAAAAATACCTTGTGGTATTAAATATTACTGTTAAAAGATGTAAAAATCTAGATGTTTAAATGAATTTAATAACCTGGTTTCGATTGAAAATATTGTTACAGTTTGCACTGATTTTGAGTAGAAATTTTCGAAGGAATATCGGGATATTTCGAGGGGATTTGAGGAAATTTATGCCAAAAGCAGGCAAATTCTTTGAAAAAATCATCATCATCCAATCTTCACATTAAAAACGCTTCAAAATATCCCGATATGCTTTCAGAGTTTTTAAAGCAAATCTTAAATAAATCTGATTTTCTGTGATAGATATTTTTAATCGAAATCAGGTTAATACGTACGGGTGCTTTTTAAAGCTGAACCCCATTGTTATGCAGAATACTGATAACCTCACTGCTAAGCTTAGGTTTAACTGCTCGTAACATTTGATTGATCTTTTCATTTTCAATGTCAGTTAACCCAAGAATAATATATGCTGAATTTCTATCTTCCGGTGCATCTTTAACAAACTCTAATAAGATATTTGATCCGGAATGAAATTCTCTATTCGACAAAACAGATAGATTTACGAAAAACTGGCTGGCAGCACGAACAATTTGTCCATCAGTTTCAACCTGTATAAAAGGGAATAAAGCCATTATGGCTTTTGGATTTTTTTTTCTGATAACAGAACTTAAAGCTGTAAGAAGCTTTGTTCTTTCTTCACTTGAAGTTTTTGTAATTAAGTATTCGAACATACGAAAAAGAACAGGAATCATATTTTTATTGTGACTTTTACCATATAAAAAACAAGTTCTAAAAGCCATAACCTGCAATTCATTTTTATCCAATGCATCCCATTTATCAGATTGTAAAGCAATATTGTCTAAATAGGAGTAGTCCTTTTTCTGATCAGCCATATTCAATTTTTAATTTGGCGCAAAGATATAAACATGAAGTCATTCTCCAATACAAGAATTGTTGTAAATCGAAATATAGTTTTTTATAAGGGATAAAAATATTTTGCAATTATTTCTTTTTTGTTAATTTTGCTTGCCTTGCCCAAGTGCTGGAATTGGTAGACAGGCATGGTTGAGGGCCATGTGTCCGATTGGGCGTGCGGGTTCGACTCCCGCCTTGGGCACTATTTAATTTATACAGTAAAAATTTAATGCACTTATTCCATTGGAGATAAGTGCATTTTCTTTTTGCAGGTATCTGTTAAAAGCGGCAGTCATTGCTGCAAAAAATAATTGAAACTGAGTACGTGTTTTAAATTGAACTCAGGTTTATATAGTAGGTTATTAGGTGGAGTACACTCATAGAATAATACAGAATTAGATGAAACATTAAACTTGATCTGGCAATACATTAAATAAATTTTTAAAGCATTTCTTAAAATAAATCACATCTTTAAATCCTACTGATTCAGAAATATAGGTGATGTCGGTATTACCACTTTTAATGAGCTTAAGAGATTCTTTAAGTCTAATGTTGCGAATGTGTTCAATAGGAGTTAAGCCTAGCAATCCCTTTATTTTTCGGTACAGTGTAGTCCTGCTCATGCCTACTTGTTTTCCTAGTTCCTCTACTGAAAAATCAACTGAAGTTAGATTTTCCAATACAATCCTTTCAATATTCTCTAAGAATTTTCTGTCCAATTGATTTAATTTATTCGAATTTACGGTTGCAATGGGCACTTTTTGCAATTGCTGCCTAACCCTGCTTCTATTGTCAATAAGATTCTGTATGCGTGCAATTAAGATTTCTGAATTGAAAGGTTTTTCTACATAATCATCGGCACCACTATTAAGTCCGGATATGATGTTGTCCTTTCCTGTTTTGGCAGTTAAAAGCAATACCGGAATATGGCATAATGATATGTTGTTTTTAATTTCGTGGCATAAACTAATGCCATCCATTAATGGCATCATTACGTCCGAAAGTATTATATCCGGAACTTTGTCTTTTGCAATATTAAGGCCAGCTTTACCGTTAGGGGCAGTTATAACCTGATAATGTTCACGCAAAATCATATTTAAATAAGAACGCATGTCATCATTATCTTCAACAATAAGTATAACAGAGCGGGGTTTGTTGGTATTTAAAGAGGAGGATGTGTTGACATGATTAGGTTTTTTATCTGGTTTAGAATGTGAATGGCTTTTTGTAGATATTTCATTCTCATAAATTTTATCAGATAGTGGAATTTGAACAATAAAACTACTGCCATATCCTAATTTGCTTGATAATGATATTGTTCCATGATGAAGGTTAACAAGATCTTTTACCAATGATAAACCTATGCCTGTACCTGTTTCAGAATCACTTTTATCAACTTGATAAAACCTGTCGAATAAATATTTGTGATGAGATTGATCAATGCCTTTGCCTGAATCATTTACTTTAATAACTAGTAAATTGTTATCGGAAAGTGTAATGTTAATACTTATTTGACCTCCAGGTAGAGTGTATTTAAATGCATTTGAGAGAAGATTGAAGAGTATTTTTTCCATTTTTTCTTCATCTATCCAAGCTGTTATATTCGTGACATTGGAATGTACTTTTAACAGAATGTTTTTTTGAAGAGCCAGTTCTTTAAATGAACTTATTATTCCATCGATAAATTGATTAAAATTTATTTTGCGAACACTTAATTTTAATGCGCCTTTTTCTAGCTTATTAAAGTCCATTAATTGATTAATAAGGTGCGAAAGCTGGCTTGCATTTTTGTGCATTAAATTAAAAGTAGGCCTTAGTTCATCAGACAAATCATTACTTTTTAAAATTCGTTCTGCCGGACTTAAAATCAGAGTTAACGGAGTTTTAAGTTCATGCGACATATTCATAAAAAATCGTTGCTTTAAACTTATTATTTCTTGCTCTTTTTCTCTTTGAATTTTAGACATTTGTAGCTCTTCGCGAAACTTGACTTTGTTTCGGTAATACCTATTGGTAATGTAAAACAAACTAAAGGCTATAAATGCATAAAGCATAAAACTCCACCATCTTAACCAAAAAGGATAGTCAATTGTCAAATCAATATTACATTCGGGTATTTTATCGTTTGGAACACCCGTAATGGCTCTCACTTTAAAAGTATATTTGCCGCCTCCCAGGTTGGTGTAAGTCGCAAATCGTCTGGTGGCATCGGTATTTTGCCATGTATCGTTAAAGCCCTCTAGCTTGTATTGATACTTTATTTTTTCAGCATTTGAAAAATCCAAAGCCGAAAATTCGAAAGAGAAACTATTTTCGTTGTACTTTAGCCTAATGGATTTTTGTATAGAAATATCCTTATTTAAAAATATTCTTCCGTTAATGGATTCACCAACTTTAACTGATTGATTAAATATCTTAAAATCCGTTAAATGCAGAGCATGTATTTGATTTTGCTTTAATATGTTTTGTGGAATAAAATAATTGAGGCCTTTTGTTCCGCCTAAAAAAAGCTGCCCGTACCGATTGCTATAAATTGCACCAGAATTAAACTCATTGCTTAAGAGCCCATCCGTTTCGTAAAAGTTATAAAACAAATTGGTTTCATGGTTGTACATTGATAAGCCATTAACTGTACTAATCCAAATGTTTCCTTTGTCATCTCCATTAATACATTTAATAACATTGTTAACCAATCCATCATTTTCTGTATATACGGTTATTTTATTTGTTTTCGGATCTAATCGGTTTAGTCCGGCATCAGTACCTACCCATAAAATACCATTACGATCAGTAAATAGTGCATTTATCCAGTTGCCTGATAAGGTTTCTGCTTTGTCTAAATTAGAATAATAAGTTTCGAATTGAATTTTGCCGTTTGCTTGAATAACTTTATTTAAACCAAAAGAAGTACCTACCCAAATGTTACCATTTAAATCCTCACATATTGCCCTGATGTCGTTATTGCTAATGGAAGTGTTATTAGAATCATTATGCTTGTAGTGTTCAAAATAATACTCGCCACGTTTAGCAATAACAAGTTTGTCAAGGCCTCCTCCTGCTGTGCCTATCCATAAATTACCAATTTTGTCTTTGTATAAGGTTCTAATATCATTGTAACTTACCGTATGTTGAGGATCGCCATGAATGTTAAAATTCATAATGTTTGGATCTTCATCAGGTTCTTTTGAAAATTCAATTAGGTTTAAACCACCTCCCAGGGTGCCAGCCCAAAGTCTTCCCCAATTGTCGTAGCACAATGAATGAACAATATTACTCGACAATTTAATTTGCTTAAATTTAACCTCGGAACAGGAAGTAATACTATCTTTTTGAATGTTATTGGAATGATAAAGCCCGGCACCATTTGTACCTATAGCTAAAGATTCTCCATCACCGATAATGGCATAAATATCTTGATTTTGAATTTCTTTTGATTCCTGATCCTGGATTTTTAAACTTGAAAAATCAGCATTTCCTGAGCGAAAGGAAAATACACCTCCTCCTAAGGACCCTAACCATATTCGATTACTTTTATCCTCATATATCGTTCTGATGTTATTACTTTTTAATCCAAAAGGGGAAAGTTGATCCATTTTAAATTGTTCGAAAGTTTCTTCTTCAAAAAGAAATTTATTGAGGCCACCATCTTCTGTACCAAACCAAATTTGTGAATTTTTGGCTGATAAAATGCTAATAACCCTGTTGTCGCTAACACCTTTGCCACTGTGCTTGCTTTGTCGGAAATAGCGAAATTGTTCTTCTTTTGTATCTAAATAAGCTGTTCCTCCTCCCCAGGTTCCAACCCAAATATTTCCTTTGTAATCTTGCTGTATTGACCTTACACAGCTTAATGCTTGATAATTTCCATCCTGTGGTTCAAACTGAAAATAATCAAATTCGTTCGATTTTGAGTTCAAACGATTTAGTCCACCACCTTCGGTACCAACCCAAATAACACCTTCCTTATCTTCAAAAACCCAATGAACATTATTATTGCTTAAACTGCCTTTTTTTCCCTTGTCAGCTTTGTAATGAGTAAATTTACGGGTGTCTTTATTGAATTTGTTTAAGCCTCCACCCATTGTTGCTACCCACAAAGTGCCTTTGCTATCGCAAAAAACCATTTCGATATTATTGTAGCTAAGTTCCGAGGCATCATCGGCATAATAATTGGTAAACTTGTTGGTTTCAATGTCCAGATAAGATAATCCTCTGGCAGTTCCTATCCACATTCCTCCATCATTATCAATACAGATAGATTTTACTAAATTATGACACAGGCTGTTATTGTTGTTGGGCAATGATTTAAATACTTTAAACTGGTAACCATCAAAGCGATTTAGGCCATCCATAGTTCCAAACCACATGTACGAAAGAGAATCTTGAACAATGCAGTTTACGGTGTTATGAGACAATCCATCCTTTACAGTGTATTGATCAAAGATAGGTTGTACTGATTTTGAGTAAACAGGTGATAAGGCAGTGTATAGTAGAATCGATAAAATTACATGAAGTCTTTTGAGCAGATTTTTACAATGATTTTTGTTGTTAGACTTGAACATGATTATCTGTTTTAAAAATTACACTGTTCTTCTTTTTCTACGAAAATAAATTTGTTTAAAAACGTTTCAAAGGACTATGCATATCAGTTTTGCCTTTTATTTTTCCATAGTGAAAAATAATTACGGAATCTTTTTGCTGTGAAGAATGAAATAATACCAATACGATAAAGATTCAATTTTCACAAACATATAAAAAAATAGCTTGTTTTGATGAACCAAAGTATGTGAAAGTATTTTACAGCTCCTAAATTTATTGAATTTGAATGATGTTTCATGAAAGGTGAAACATTCATCTTTTGATTGAGAAATGTTGCAACATTCATCTGGTAATTTGAATCAATTATCTTTTGATTTGATAATAAAAGCTGGATATCTTTGTTCACATACCATTAAAAAACAAGATTAGAACAGATGACAGGATTTTTCAAAAATTACAAGTTACTTTTCATTGTAACGATATTTTTATTAGTGGCTTCTTGCATTTCTAAAAATAAGACATCCGAGTTAAAAGTAAACTGGTGCGATTATCTAATTGAGCAAAGAAATTGGTATCTGCAAAATGCCAAAGGTAAAGAGGTGAGCGAAATTAAAAAGGAATTTCAGGAAGCATATCCATGGCATTGGCATAAAATCTTAAGCAAGATTAAACCAGCACAGCGAAATAGTTGGTTCGAGGGAAAGAATGATGATTTGGGGATTGATAAGCTATTAAAAAAACTTGAGGCTGAACTGCTAAACTATACGAATGTATTTCAAAAGAAATTAAGCCAGTCAGAAAATGAAGGGCTTAAGTTTAAATTGCTTTTGATTGAAGAAATCATGTTATTTCAAGATGCAATAGCTGAGTTTCAATCATTATCTTTTAATGGTTTGGAAAATGCAATTTCCGATATTCAAATAAAATATCCTAATAAGTATAATGGAGAAAAGTTTAAGTCAAAAATTGAAGATTTAAAACAGGAACACCTTCATGTTGAACAGAGTTTAGCAGCACCTGATTATTCTGTAATTAAGGACTTAATTGCTTTTAATGGAAAATACAAGGCATTGCAGAGAAAAGCGTTACTTGCCAATCCGCTTGTGAAAGATGCCTCTATTGTTTTTGTAACCAGAAAGCAATATTTAAAAGATCATCATAATAGTGCTACTTTATTTCATACCAACGAGATTAATACTCATAAATATACCCCCGGAGGATCAATGAAAATTATTGATCTGAAAAAAGGAGGAGCAATAAAAACTCTTATTGAAACTACAGAAGGTGTAGCAAGAGATCCGGAGATTAGCTATGATGGCAAAAAGATTTTATTTTCTATGCGAAACAACATAGAAGAAGATTATCATATTTATGAAATGGATATAGATGGAAGCAATATGAAACAGCTAACGGCTGCAAAAGGAGTTGCTGATATTGATCCACAGTATCTTCCTAGTGGCGATATTGTTTTTACTTCTACACGAGAACCGAAATACTGCATGTGTAATGTGCATATAATGGGGAACATATTTAAAATGCAAGCAGATGGAGCTAATATTACCCAACTTGGTAAAAGTACACTTTTTGAAGGGCACAGTACAATTATGCCCGATGGTAGAATTTTGTATGACAGATGGGAATATATAGATCGTAATTTTGGAGATGCTCAAGGATTGTGGACTATGAATCCGGACGGAACCAATCAGGCTGTATACTTTGGTAACAATACAAATTCTCCGGGCGGTTACATCGATGCACGTCCAATTCCAGGAACAGATAAAGTAATAGCTGTTATGGGATCTTGTCATGACAGGCCTTGGGGAGCATTAGGTATTATTAACAGAAATAAGGGTGTTGATGGAAAAGCATCGATTGAAAGAACCTGGCCAAAATCTGCAATCGAACTTGTTGGCAAAGGCGACTGGGACACTTTTTTAAGTGTTAGGCCGTTGTATGAAGATCCTTATCCGTTAAGCGACACTTACTTTTTTTGTTCCAGAACTATTGATGCATCAGAGCAAATGGGTTTGTTTCTTATCGATACTTTTGGAAATGAAGTTCTGATTCATACCGAAGTTCCAGGCTGTTACGATCCTGTGGTAATAAAACCAAGGCAAAAAGAGTTCGCAATAAAAGAGAAACGAAATTTTAAATCTGAAGCAGGTAAATTTTATGTGCAGGATGTTTATCAGGGAACTCACATGAAAGGCGTTAAAAGAGGGAGTGTTAAATACTTGAGAGTTATAGAATCGATTGAAAAACGTAGTTGGACAAAACCTGCTTGGAAAGGACAAGGAGTACATCGTCCGGCCATGAACTGGCATAGTTTCGAATGTAAGAAAATATTGGGAACTGTGCCTGTTCAGGAAGATGGATCGGTTTATTTTGAAGTTCCTGCAGATAGATATGTATTTTTTCAATTGCTTGATGAAAATAAAATGATGATACAATCTATGCGAAGTGGAACAATGGTTCATTCGGGGGAAGTATCAGGTTGTATTGGATGTCATGATGATAGAAGAATGGCTCCATCGTCATTTGCTTCAAAAATGCCCGAAGCATTAAAATTGCCACCAAGTAAGTTAACCGGATGGTACGGAGAAGCAAGAAATTTTGGCTTTATGAAAGAAGTTCAGCCAGTATTTACCAAGCATTGTGTAGAGTGTCATGATTTTGGTAAAAAAGCAGGAAAGCATTTGATCTTATCAGCAGATAGAAATCCATACTTCAATGCATCATACATTGATATGCATATGAAAAATGTAATAAAACCTGTTGGTGCTGGCCCTGCGGAAATACAAGAAGCTTATTCCTGGGGTGCGCACCCAAGCAAACTTGTTAAGATGATTAAAAATGGTCATGCAGGAGTGAAACTTTCAAAAGAGGAAATGGAGCGAATTGTAACTTGGGTAGATATGAATGCTGTTTATTATTCCGACTTTATTTCTGCATACCCGGATAATCCGGTAGGAAGATCTCCTATTTCAGAAGAAGATTTGAGTCGTTTGGGTAAACTTACAGGGGTGAATTTTAATGGCTTGAATAGTTTTAAGAGGAAATTAAGACCCCAAATTAGTTTTGAAAGGCCCGAAATGAGTCCGTGTTTGCAAAATATAAAGAATAAAAACACTGAAGAATACAAAGAAGCTTTGGCGATTATCGAGAAAGGTAAAAAGGAATTAAATAAGCTGCCAAGGTTAGATATGAATGGATTTATACCTTCAAAAGTTGATCAGGAAAGATTAAATAAATATTTGTTAAGGCAGAATGAAGAAATAAAAAATAGAGAGGCAATACGAAATGGAAGCAAATACTATGATGAGGGAATTCATACTACAAATTAAGTGATGTAAGTATACGTTAATAAAGAATCATATTTATTTCGATTGTAATCTCAGTTTTTAAATTAAATACCCAATGAAAATATTGATTAAGCTTAGTTATTTGATTTTATTCATCTCATTGATAGGATGTAATGTGAATTCCGGCAATGTAATTTCTCCTAATTCAATTCTGGTTTCTAAATCAGGAGAACAAATTCTTGTTGCAGATGAAACTGCGAATAGAATCAGAATAATAAAGCAGTCGGATTCGAAGGATACAAAACAAATTGACTTGGATGATATGCCAACAGGCTTTGCATTATCTGATGATGATAAGAAATTGTACTGTACAATTGGAGTTTCTGAAGGACAATTGCTGGAGATTGATCTTGAAAATTATCAAGTTAAGAGAGCATTAAAAGTAGGGCACTCTCCCGTGGCACCCGTTCTTTCTGCGAACCAACAAATTTTGTATTTGTGTAATCGTTTTGAAAATAGCATTTCATCTATCGATTTAAACTCTTTTACAATTACAAAAAAAGTAAAAGTAGATAGAGAACCTGTAGCTTTGGCTTTATCCGAAAAGGAGAATAAATTGTATGTAGTAAATCACCTCCCTAATGGAAGTGCTATTGGGGCTTATCACTCTTCAAAAATATCGGTAATTGATACTCGATCTTTTAATTTGATAAAAGAAATATCATTGCCTAACGGATCAAATGCATTGAATGCAATTTGTATTTCTCCTGACGAAGAATATGCTTATGTAACTCACATTCTCGCTCGTTATAATGTACCTACTAATCAGGTTGAACGTGGATGGATTAATACAAATGCACTAAGTATTATCGATTTAAAAAGTAACAACTATTTGTGTACCGTATTGCTTGATGACCTTGATTTAGGAGCAGCTAATCCTTATGACGTAAAATGCAGTAAAAATGGAGACAAATTATTGGTATCTCATAGCGGAACAAGTGAACTTAGCGTAATCGCTCGGAATAAATTACACAATAGAATTTTACAAACGCAACAAGAACCAATTGGAACAGTATATGCACGATCTTTAGATCAGATAAAAGACGATTTAAGTTTTTTACAGGACATACGCATTAGAATTCAGCTGAAGGGCAAAGGAGCCAAAAGTATAGCCCTTACAAATCAAAATGCTTATGTTTCGATGTATTACTCAGGTACAATTTGCGAAGTAAACCTAACAAACATGTCTCATTCTGCTGATATTTTATTAGGAGAACAAACAATGGTTTCGCAAGAAAGGTTGGGAGAGATGTACTTTAATGATGCCACTTTATGTAAGCAAAACTGGCAAAGTTGTGCAAGTTGTCATCCCGGAAATGCAAGAGTTGATGCACTCAATTGGGATAACCTTAATGATGGAGTAGGGAATCCAAAAAATACAAAAAGTTTGTTGCTGGCACATGTTACAGCTCCATCTATGATTACAGGTATTAGGCCTGATGCAGAAGGTGCAGTACGTGCAGGTATAGAGCATATTTTGTTTACCAATCAGCCCGAAGAAATAGCACAGGCCATAGATGCATATTTAATGAGTTTATCACCAATTTCTAGTCCTTACCTTAAAAATGGAAAACTAAGTGAATCAGCGGAGCGAGGAAAACTTGTTTTCCAAAAGGCTCAATGCAATGAATGTCATTCGGGCCCTTATTTAACCAATTTAGAAAAATTTGATGTTGGAGTTGGAACCGATTTAGAGGAAGGGCGTAAGTTTGATACGCCATCGCTTATTGAAATTTGGAGAACTGCACCTTACTTGTACAATGGCAAGGCAAAAGATTTAAAGGAAGTATTTACAAAATACAACAAAACCCAAAAACATGGAAAAACAGCTCAGTTAAGTCATCAGGAACTTGAAGATTTAATTGAATATTGCCTAACACTGTAAATTCAAGTTTAAATATTAATTAGAGTCTGAAAATCAGCAATAATCTGATTTTTATAAGGTGTGGCATGCTTTTTTCTTGGCAAAATTTAATATAAAATTATGAAATTGCTTAGTTTAAAAATCAAATTTCTTTTTCTCATTATTGGAATATCAGCAGTAGCCTTTGGGGCAAGCGAGACGAAGAAGGATAATGAAAAAGAAAAAATTGATTTTGTTATAGCTGCTTCGGAATTGGATAAAGTGCTTTTGATTAATTCGAATGAGCAGATCGTTAGAGAAATTGATGCTGACAATACCTATGATGCCTGGAAGTTAGATAATGGAAATGTTTTATATGCTTGGCATTATGGGGTGAAAATTGTAACACCTGCGAATCATGTTTGTTTTAGTTTTGACAGTGAAAGCGAGATTTTTGCTTGTCAGCCACTTTCCAATGGCGATGTTTTAATAGGAGAATGTTCTAATGGGCGGCTTATTGAAGTGAATGCTAAAGGTGAGATAGCTAAAGAGGTGAAATTAACTTATAAGAATGGTGGGCATGGCTGTTTTAGAAATGCTCGTAAACTTGATAACGGACATTATCTGGTAAGCCATTATGCTGATAAAACGGTAAGAGAATACAATGAAAAAGGTGTTCTGATAAAGGAATTTATACGTCCGTTTAATGTTTATGCAGCACAACGTTTGCCCAACGGAAATACTGTTATTTCTGATAAGTTTTGTATATCAATTTATAATAATGAAGGATCTGTAATTTGGGAATTTAATACTAAAAACTATCCACAACTGGGTGTATATCATTTGACAGGATTTCAATACTTATCCAATAATGAAATTGTGGTTTGTAATTGGTTGGGACATAAGCCTTATCATAAAGGAGTTCCGGTTTTTAAAATTAATCTGCAAAAAGAAATAGTATGGATGTATATGAATGCAAGGCAGACTTATAGTTGTGCTAATATTCAGGTAATTAAATAATTTTTAAACAGTAAGAATAAAAATAAATACAATGAGAAACTTTGAATACTATAATCCGGTAAGAGTGATTTTTGGTGCTGGTGAAATTAATAAAATTGGTGCTGAGGCAAAAGCATTTGGATCTAAAGTGTGTATTGTATCCTATAAAGAACTCAATTTTTTATCGCCACTTATCACCAAAATTAAAAACTTGTTATGTAATGAAGGTGTTGAAGTTGTAACTTTTTTTGATATAGAAGAAAACCCGGAAATTAAAACCATTGAGAAAGGGGTTTCATTTTGTAGAGCAGAAGAAGTGAACTTGATTATTGGTGTTGGCGGAGGTAGTGTTATGGATGCTGCCAAAGCAATTGCTGCCGGTGTTTTTTATGAGGGAGATTTATGGAATATGGTGTACAGTCGTCATGATGATGTTAAAGCAGTTCCACCAACAACAGCTTTGCCAACAATGATGATTCCTACGCTACCTGCTACTGGTAGCGAAATGAACCAATGTGCCGTTGTTAGCAATAGCGAACTGAAAGAAAAATCGTACATATGGAGCGAATGTATTTACCCTAAAGTTTCGATTATCGATCCTGAGTTAACCTTAACATTGCCTCCATATCAGACAGCATGTGCAGCAGCTGACACAATTTCTCATGTACTGGAAATTTATTTAAACGGCGAAGAAGACAGTGATGTACAGCACTATTTTCAGGAAGGTGTTATGCGCACAGTTATCGATAATGTTGAAAAAGTACTTGCTGATCCTCAAAACATTTCGGCACGTTCACATTTGCAATGGGCTGCCACTTGTGCAATTAACGGATGGGCATCTCCTGGCGACGCCTGGACCCCAATTCATCAGGTAGGCCATGTGTTAACCTCGCTTCATAAAGTGCCTCACGGAGCTTCTCTTTCAATTTTAATGCCTGCATGGATGGAAGTGTTGAGCGAAAGAAAAATAAAACAATATTATCGATTTGCAACTAACGTAATGCAGGTAGATGCAAAAGAAAAAACTCAAGAACAGGTTGTGAAAGAAGGCATCAAGCTGTTTAAAGATTTTCTGCAAAAAATAGGAGTTCCAGTCTCATTAGGCGAAGCACAAATAGCTAAGGAACATTTAGAAGAAATTCTAAGTGGAGTTGTTAAGGTAAGCTTTGGTAACGATGGAGTTTTGGCTTGTAATCCTCCATTAAATAAAGATGATGTAATGAATGTGTTGGAAAATGCATTGTAACCCCAAAAAACGGATATGATGAAATTAAACGAGATTGCCAGAATGATAGACCTTAGCTGTGTACAAGCCAACAGCTCGATAAGTGAAATAAAAGAAGTAGCTGAATTTGCAATAAAATACAATTGTATTTGCACATTTGCTCTTCCTGCTCATACACCATTACTTGTTGATTTATTGAAAGATTATCCTGAAATAAAAGTTGGCGGAGTTGTTGGTTTTCCTTCGGGAGGCTCTACAACTAAAGCCAAAGTATTTGAGGCAAAGGAATTATTGGAAATGGGAGTGGATGAATTGGACATGGTTATTAATATTGCTTGGTTAAAAAGCAAACAATTCGAATTGGTAAAGCAAGATATAAGGAGCGTTATAGAAACTGCTGGAAAAACTCCGGTAAAAGTGATTTTGGAATGTCATCATTTAAGCAATGAAGAAATTGTTAAGGCTTGCGAACTGGCAGCAGAAGAAGGTGTGGCATTTGTAAAAACAGGAACGGGGTGGGCTCCAACGGGTGCTACTCTTGATAATGTAAAGCTGATGAAGGATGCTGTAGGAGATAAATGTGAGGTGAAAGCAGCAGGAGGTGTTCGCGATTTGGAAACTTTAATAAGCATGAACAAACTGGGGACAACCCGATTTGGAATTGGGATAAGAACAGCAAAATCCATTTTCGAAAATATTAAATCCGAATCAGTAAATTATTAAATACTATGCATAAACATATTATAGCCTATGATCTTGGTACAGGAGGATGCAAAGCTTCCATGTATGATGAGCAAGGAAATTGTATTGCCGATTCATTTATTTCTTGCGAAACTTATTATCCGCAACAAGGTTGGCACGAACAAAAGCCTAACGATTGGTGGAGTGCAGTAGTGCAGTCAACTAAAAATCTGATGGAAGAATCAAATGTTTCAAAAGAAAATGTATCTGCCATAGGTATTTCAGGACATAGTTTGGGGCTTGTGCCATTAAATACAAATGGTGAATTACTTATGCAAAGTGTTCCAATTTGGTCTGACTCTCGTCCAACAACTAAGGAGTTGAGCAAATTCTTTACTAAGGTATCCGAAGAAGAATGGTATATGACCACGGGGAATGGATTTCCTCCGGCCTTGTATACCGTTTTTAAACTGATGTGGTTGAAAAATAATGAACCGGAAATTTTTAGTCAGATAGATAAAGTAATTGGAACTAAAGATTACGTCAATTACAAATTAACAGGAGTAGCTACAACCGATTATTCTTATGCATCAGGAACAGGTGTTTTTGATCTGAATAGATGGAGTTATTCCGATCATCTTATCGAAGCAAGCGGTTTGCCTGCAAACATATTTCCAAATATTGTTGCTTCTACTCACGTTCTTGGTAAGCTAACGGCAGAATCAGCAAAGGAATTGGGATTGCACACCGAAACTAAAGTTGTGGCAGGAGGAGTCGATAATTCTTGCATGGCATTGGGCGCAAGATGTTTTAAAGATGGACGCACATACAATTCCTTAGGCTCATCAGCTTGGGTAGCTGTAAGCTCAGAAAAACCTTTGCTAAACACAAAGAGCCGCCCTTATGTTTTTGCTCACGTTATACCAGATTTATTTACCTCGGCAACAGCTATTTTTTCGGCAGGCAGTAGTTTTAAATGGCTGCGGGATAACATATGTGAAGATTACAAACAATCAGGTGGAGATGTATGGGAACACATGACAAAGCAGGCTCAAAAATCTCCGGTAGGATCAAATAAACTCCTTTTTAACCCAAGTTTGGCTGGCGGAACCATGATGGATAAAAGTGCCAATATAAGAGGCTCTTTTGCAGGAATTGATTTGTCGCACACAAAAAGTGACTTGATTCGATCTGCAATGGAAGGTATTGCTATGGGGTTACGTGTTGCATTGGATGAACTAAGAAGTTTAACCACTATAGATAATGAAATTACAGTTGTTGGCGGAGGAAGCAAGAGTGATTTTTGGAGGCAGTTGTACGCCGATATTTATAATGCAAAAATTATAAAAACGAATATTGACCAGCAAGCAGCTGCACTAGGAGCTGCAGCATTAGCTGCTGTGGGAACTGGCATTTGGAATGATTTTTCAATTATTGATGAAATACATCAAATTGAGAATGTTGAAGTGCCGCACTTAGAAGAAAATCAAAAGTATGAAGCCATGCTTCCTGTTTACATGCAGCTTTCTGGTTATTTGTCGGAAGTTGGTGATTTGTTAACAAATTTAAAACTATAAAAATGGATTTTAGTATTGTAGAATTATTGCTAGCCTTTGCAGCCGGAATTTTTGGAGCAGCCATAGGCGCACTTCCTGTTTGGATTCTTTGTGGTTTGGCAGTTTTAATCGGTACTGTCATTAACATGTCAACCGGACAATCGGATATTATCAATTTACTTGCCTGGGGAACATTTTTAGGGCCACACACTTCGTTTGCAGGAGGAGTGGCAGCAGCAGCTTATGCAGCCAGACAGAACGATTTAGATAATGGTAGAGATATTGTAACGGCACTAATAGGTTTAGATAAGCCTAAAATATTAGTGGTTGGTGGTTTGTACGGAATGATTGGATATGTTTTATTGTGGATGCTTAGCCTGGTTCCAAATTATAGCGAACTTGCATGGACCAATACCATTGCTCTTGCAGTAATTCTAAATATGTTTATTGCCCGTTTGTTTTTAGGAAATACAGGATTATTGGGAAATACCTCCGGAGTAAAAAACAGATGGATTCCTACCGATTCCGGTGCATGGGTACCTTACCAATCGAAACCATTAATGTTGTTATTGCTGGGGTTTGCTGTTGGATTGCCTGCGGCTTATTTTGCTGAGGTTATGCCTGGTAGTGTAGGACTTACTTTTGGTATTGTTACCTTTTTGCTGATTTTTATGCAGTTCGGGTATAAAGTTCCGGTTACCCATCATATTGCTTTGTCTGCATCTATGCTAACTGCAGCAACCGGAAATATGGTTTGGGGAGTAGGTTTTGGGATACTGGCTGCTTTTTTAGGTGAAATTTCAGCTTGTTTGTTTACATATCATGGCGATACTCATATCGATCCGCCTACAATGGCACTGGTCGGAACTTTTACAATTTATCCTCTTTTAGATTATGTAGGCATCTTTAATTTAAATGCAAACTTGGTTTGGTTAATAATTGCAATGATTGCTTTCTTAGGGTGGTTACTGCTAAGTGCACTTAAAAACGAAGGAAACCTTAAAGAAAAATTAGCACTAAAGGTTGGAGGTTGAATAAAAGAAGACTTTGAATAACCTAAAAATTTCGAAGTATTGTTTTTGAGTGCCTTGTAAATCAAACTAATGACCAATGACTAAAAACTAACGAATTATTATTAATTACAACAAACAATTAAATGCGAGTCCTGATTACTGATATCCTCACTTGAAGTGAGAGCGTCAGGCTCAAAATGAAGTGATTTACCGATTGTTATATTGGATTTAATCAAAAAGTATCAAGACACAAGACATTGTGCTGGAAATAGAGTTTTAACAGCTTTTTATTGTTGATACTCTCACTTTAGTGAGGGTATCAATTCTAAACTACAATACAGAAAATACAGTTCTGTTTTCATCAACTCAGAGCATCACTTGGAGTGATACCCTAAGGGCACATACAAACCCCTTTCAAAGTATCAATGCAAATCAAGGGTTGAAACAGAGAATGAATTGACGTTGTTTTTTAATATTTTATATGATTTATCTGTTGAATACATTCAAAGCCGCTGAAAGTTTTCTGTTTCCAAATCATCATGATAATCTGTGTCTTAATAGTTAAAAAAAATGACAAATTTAACTGAGGCAATTAAATAAGTAAAGCGTCATAAACCTCAGAGAGATGAGATTTTAGTAGAAAAGCACAGTAAATTAAATCCTGGTGTATTAGGCACGGCATTAACTAATTGTTCCAAACAAGAATTCAACCCTTGATTCGCATTATAATATAAAACTGTAACAACAAGTAATAAAAAACAAATGAACATATCTAAAGTAGAAGGTAGACAGGAATATTTCATTAACCTTAGCTCTGATTCTCAAGAAGCATTGAACCGTTTATTGACTGATACTGTGAATGAATTAAACATTGTTCCTTTAAATCAGTTTATATTAGGAAAAACAAAGGAGTTTTGCAACGAAGAAAATGAATTAACAATACCGTCAGTATGGCTTACAGGTAATAAAAATTGTTCAAGTGGGATTATTTCTTCTCAACTTACAGGGATAAAATCCTCATTGGTTCAGCCAATTCATCAAAATGGAAGATTAGTTGGGGCCGCTTATGAGGATGAGTATGCTAAGTATATTCGCTTGGCAGGTGTTTTACCCAATGATATTAATGCTTCCAGAGAGAAACAAACAGCTACATTACTTGAAAATATGAATTCTATACTTCATCAGCAAGGAATGAGTTTTAAAGAGGTAGTAAGAACTTGGTTTTACCTGGATAATATACTGGAATGGTACGATTTATTTAATGTTTGTCGTACTCATTTTTTTGAAGAGGAGAAAATTTTTGAAAATTTGGTTCCTGCGAGTACCGGAATAGGTTCTGGGAATACATTTGGAGCAGAAATTATAGGAGATTTAATTGCTGTAGTGCCAAAGACAAGTGAAGTAAAAATAAGCAGAGCAGATTCTCCATTGCAAGGATCGGCTATGGATTATAAGAGTTCTTTTAGTCGTGGTATTGAAATTAATTTTCCATATCACAATTTATTGTATGTTTCCGGAACTGCTAGTATTAATCAGCAAGGAGAAACAATTTGCATAGGAAATCCCTCTAAACAAGTTCAGCAAACAATGGAAGTGGTTGATAAAATGCTTATGGCTGCTAAGATGAATTGGAATAACGTAACAAGAGGAATAGCCTATTTTAAAAATCATGAATATATTGAATATTTCCTGAAATATTGTAGAGAAAATAATATCGATATATCTTCTATTTCATTATTTACAGCAGATGTTTGCAGGGATGATTTGTTATTTGAGATCGAGCTGGATGCAATAAAATCAATGAAACCTTAAAGTTATACCAATTTTATTTTGGAATGAGCGTTAAATTGTTTTGAATATTTTGAGTTTAGACAAGTTAAAAAATTAAGGCATAGCAGAGTTACGGCGCAATTTTTTAATGAAGTGTAAACTTAAAATAGCAGAAGAATAATG
>JAOARS010000466.1 GCA_025210415.1 Marinifilum sp.
AGCGTTAAATTGTTTTGAATATTTTGAGTTTAGACAAGTTAAAAAATTAAGGCATAGCAGGGTTACGGTGCAATTTTTTAACGAAGTGTAAACTTAAAATAGCAGAAGAATAACGCTCATTTCAATGTAATATTGGTATTATATAGCAGGTTATTACTTTTCATTGAGGAAAAGTAAGCAAAACTCCTCCGCAGAAGAAAAATAGTTTAAAAAAATGAAGAATCTCTCTGGCCAGAAAAGCTTTATATTACCGCATAATAAACTGCAACAAAATGCGACAAGCTTCCTGCAAACACAAACAAATGCCAAATGAAATGATTAAAAGCCAGTTTTTCCCACACATAAAAAATTACACCAAGAGTATAGAAAACGCCTCCTATAAATAACCAATACAGACTTAATTCGGGAAGAGCAGCACTAAATTCTTTAAAGTTGAAAATTAGAATCCACCCCATAAACAGGTACATGAACAAGGAAAACCACTTGTATTTACCAAATAAAAAAAGTTTATAAACGATACCAAACACCACAAATAACCATAAAATTGCCAGGTAGATTTTACCCATAAAATTATCGAGATAGATCACCAGAAATGGCGTATATGTTCCGGCAATCATTACAAAAATGCTAATATGATCCATCTTACGAAACAATATTCGTCTGGGATGATCAATCATATAATGGTAGAGCGAAGATGATGCATAAAGCATTAAAAAGCCAAGCAAAAAAATTAAAACTGCCAATATTCCTTGCCAATTTTGCGTTTCCCAGGTTCGAAACAGTAAGTATGCACCTGCAGGAATTATAAACAAAATACCTGCTGCATGTGAAATCCAGTTCCACAATTCGTGCAACGATTCCCTGTTTGCCAAAAACTTTTTTTTATCCTCTTTTATCCTACTTGTAATTAGTAACAACCACTTCATCCAGTCTTTTTTTGAGTTCAGTAAATTAAATTTCCGAAAAAAGAGATAAAGTCGCAAAATAATTTGGCGTATGGGAGTTCATCAATACCAATTAACTTGACCCAAGATCTACAATTTAAATGTCTGGTAATTTATACCGATCATCGCACATTGAGCGGGAATATTATGGTGGCACTGCCTTTGTGTTAGGGATAGGAACGAAAAGCCCACAGCGTAGCGAGGACTTGTAGTGTATAGCCCGACCCGTAGGGAAACACCCAAACTTTTACATTTGTCAGGATAAATTTAATGAATCAAATTAAGCGATTGCCTTGCGAACTAAGCTTAATTATTGTTTGGTTTTGTATTTTTTGATACCTTGGAATTTCTAATTTTTCTACAAATTAAAATTCTCTGAAGAATGAAAAAACTATTGAGTTTTATACTGATTTCTGCCATGTTTTGGTCATGCGCAGAAATGCAAACCGTATTGGAACAATACAATTTGGAACAGTACCAACCTTTAACCGATGGTGAGGTTTCTACAGGATTAAAAGAGGCTCTAAAGGTAGGGAGTGTAAATGCTGCCAATATTTTATCGGTTGAAAATGGTTTTTACAAAGACGAATTGGTTAAAATTCTTCTTCCGCCCGAAGCTCAAAAAATAACAAAAAACATAAGCCTGATACCCGGAGGAAAAGACTTGGTTGACAAAGTAGAAATAAGGCTTAACCGTGCAGCAGAAGATGCGGTAAAAGAAGCTGCTCCTATTTTTGCTTCTGCAATTACTGAAATGACTATTGCTGATGCTTTTGGAATTCTTAAAGGTAATGATGATGCTGCAACACAGTATTTAAAAGGCAAAACATCAGGTAAATTAAAAGATTTGTTTATACCAAAGATAAAGGCATCGCTCGATAAAAAATTGGTTGCCAATATTTCTACCAACGAATCGTGGAGTTTATTAACCAATAATTACAATAAGGTAGCTGGTAGTTTTGCAGGAAAATTGGCAAATCTTGAGCCAGTAAATACAAAACTAGACGACTATGTTACCCAAAAAGCATTGGATGCACTGTTTTTAAAAGTAGCCGAGGAAGAAAAACAGATTCGAAAAGATCCTTTAAAACGAGTTAGCAATATCCTAAAAAGGGTATTTGGCGAATTAGATAAATAATAATGGAACTAAAAACAAAGCGTTTGGTGCTTCAAAAACTTGAAATGAAGCATGCCGAATCATTCTTTAAGTACAGATCAGACACTGAAACAAATAAATATCAAGGCTGGATTCCTTATGCATTGGAAGATTGCCAACATTTTATAAAAAACCGAATTGCCGAACAGATTAATCAACCGGGAACATGGTTTCAATTTGCCATTATACTCGAATCAGACGAAATGATTGGTGATTTTGGAATACATTTTATTAAAGAAGATAATCAGCAAGTTGAAATTGGTTGTACCATTAATAAGGAGTATCACCATAAAGAATATGCAAAAGAGGCTTTAAGAGCTGTAATGGATTATTTATTTTTTGACTTGAAAAAGCACCGAGTAACTGCTTCGATAGATCCAGAAAATTTAGCTTCAATTAAAATGGTAGAAAGCCTTGGTTTTAGGAAAGAAGCCCATTTTAGGGAGAGTATTTTACTAAATGGAAGTTGGGTTGATGATGTTATTTATGCCATTTTAGCAAAAGAATGGCATGCTTTTCGACCACTTTTAAAGGATTAATCTCATTATCTGACAATTAAAAAACAATAAAACTATTTTTATTTTGTATTAGGTATTAATATTTTACCTACCTTTGGCACGTTATAAAGTCGTAGGTCGAAATAATCGACTCTTTTAATTTCAATATTATTCTTTACCTATTCATTCCATTTGCCGGAATTAAATTAACAGGATCGTAAGGGAGTTATTAAGAACTATAGGCTTATTTCAAATTATTATTTTAATTTAATTACAATGGAAGGAACAGTAAAATTCTTTAACGAATCAAAAGGTTTTGGTTTTATCAAACCAGCTGATCAAAGTGATGACATTTTCGTACACGTATCAGGTTTAGTTGACGAAATCAGAGAAAACGACAAAGTTGAGTACGATGTTGAAAATGGAAGAAAAGGTTTAAATGCAGTAAATGTAAAAGTGATTGACTAATCGCGACACCTTTATAAGAAATAAAAAGCACCCTTGAGGTGCTTTTTTTATTGTCTAAATTTTATGTCGTTGTTTTTTATAATTCCGATGGCTATTGGAATAGCTTTACGTTCGCATAAATGCCTTGTTATTCTCCATTTTTATTCTCAAAATTATTTTAATAACAAGGCATTCATGAGTTCACTTTGTTTGGTTCATCGATAAAAATGCTAAAACAAATGTAAACTGTTTCTGAAAAGTTACTTTTTTAAAGTAACATTAATGGCATTCATTCCTTTGGGGCCACGTTCGGTGTCGAATTCTACTTTATCATTTTCCTTTATGGTATCAACCAATCCGTTTATGTGTACAAAAATACTCTCTTTGGTTTCAAGGTCTTTAATAAAGCCGTAGCCTTTGCTTTCGTTAAAGAAGCTAACAATTCCTTGTCTTTTACCTTCCTCTTCAGCAAAATCGCCACTATTTCTGGCTCCTAAAACAATGTCTTCAGCTTTAATTTCCTCTTTTTTCTTTTCCGGATCAGGAGGTGTAGATGTGATGTTTCCAAACTCATCTACATAAGCAATCATATCATCCAAACTACCTTTCCCACCTGCTTCTTTACGAGCCTCTTTTCGAGCCTCTTTCTCTTTTCTTTTCTGAAGTTTTCTTTTTTCTTTTTCCTTTTTGTTATAAGTTTCTTGCGATCTTCCCATAAATTTTTTTAACGATACATTAAATGATAAAACTACCTTAATGAATCGATTCTGATAATAGTTTGGCCTACTTCGCTCAACACAGAAAGGTGTTGCAAGGTAAGCATTTATTTGCACTAGTCAGCCATTTTAGCAAAGGCTTTTATAAATAACGTAAGTTTGCTATAAAATTCGTCCATAGATTTGATCTGTTTTTGAGTAGAAATTTTCACAAACCTGTACAGTAGTATCGAGATATTTTAAGCGGATTTTTAATGTGAAAATGTCGCAAATATAACTTTCTGTGGATAGAATTTTATAGCAAACTCACGTTAAACATGAGCAAATTTGTTGAATTACAATGGTATTTTGTTGCAGAGTTTAGAAAAGAATTGGTTATTTTCAAAGCTGTTAATAATAATAGTTCGTTCGTTTTTAGTCACTGGTCATCAGTTTGATTTACAAGGTGCTCAAAAACAATTTATTACAAAATCACATCTTAAAAATACAAGTCGCTATAAATTTGATAGTTAAAAAACATTAACGAAGTATTGAATAATCATCAATCTTATAATTATGCAAGCTAAAGAAGGAAAAGAAGCAAAACCAATTGAACTTACTGCACAGTCGGTAATTTACCTAAACGACACTCGAAAATGGACTATGTTTTTTTCCATTCTGGGATTTATATTTTTAGCATTACTGCTAATTGGGGCAATATTTATGGCAAGTATGTTTGGGGCAATTGCAGGAGGCAATCTACCATTTCCGGGAAATGGAATTATGATGGGTGCTTTTTACCTGGTATTGGGCGTATTGTACTTTTTCCCGATTCTTTACCTGTACAAATTCTCGAAATACTCGAAAAATGCGATCTACAACGAAGATAGCGAACAGTTAAGTGTGGCATTTAGGTATCTGAAATTACACTATAAATTTATAGGAATTTTAAGCATTGGTATTCTATTACTGTACGTACTGATTTTTCTTATTGCACTGATATTTGGCGGATTTGGTGCAATGATGTAGAATTCAAGAAATACTTCCCAAGAAAGAATGCAAATGCTTCGGAAAACAAAGCAGAAGAACAAACAAAAACAGGACTTTGTGTTGGTTCCGTTTTTTAGTTAACACATCATACCTCAAAAAAATCATTTTTTACTACCACTCAGAACTTCTACTTAACCCAAGTTAACATGTTACCCAAGTGGGCTAAGCAGATTAATGAATGCATTTGAGGTACTTGTATCAATTATTTTGGCGATACCGATATAATGAATGGCAGTCATACTCAAACACACATTATTTATGCATATTTTTAGCTTTATAAGTTATATATGTTTATAAATTTTGTACATTTAATATCGATTTGTATTTAACCCTCGAAAGTTTCTTGGGTACTCACTAATTTTACTGCGTTCATTATCGAGTTTTAATCCCGATTTGGGATGGCATTATAATCAGTGTAAAAATTTAAATCAGAAATGGTATCAGATTGTAAAAAATAAAATCTTGAATTCTATAATTTATTTATCGGGCGGAGAACATCACAAACAGAAAGTAGTTTGGCTTAATTTTGGCTTTAACACAAAAATTAGCAATGTGCTGAAGCAGAATTTTAATGCGCGTTGGAGCCAGACTAATAAATGTTGGTGGGTGGCTCGAAAAGGCTTCAATTACAAGAAATTTAAAGCGTTGCTCTCTCCTATTGCCGAAATTATTCCTATAGAAAAGAAGGAACCTCTACAAAATAAAATTGCTTTACCTAAAGGCTATTTGGAGAAATTAGAGCAAAAAAGGTATAGTCCTCAAACCATTAAAATATATACACATTATTTTAAGGAATTTCAAGTATATTTTAGAGATACAGACTTGTACACTATTAAAGTTGAGAAGATTAACACATACATACACCAACTGATTAAAGAGAAGAATATATCAAGTAGTCAACAAAATCAGAGAATAAACGCAATAAAGTTTTACTATGAGAAAGTTCTTAACAGAACAAAAGAATATTACAATATAGAAAGGCCACATAAAGAAAAAACATTGCCAGATGTACTAAGTAAAGAGGAAATTTATAAAATGATTAAATTGACTCGAAATAGTAAACATCAATGCATTATTGCTTTAATATATTCATGTGGTTTAAGAAGAAGTGAAGCAATTAATATGCAGTTAACTGATATTGATTCGAAAAGAATGCTAGTTAAAATTAGGGCTGCAAAAGGAAAGAAAGACAGATATGTTCAACTCTCACCATTCACATTAGAACTACTAAGAAATTATTATAAGTATGAAAAACCCAGGAAGTGGATATTTGAGGGAGTAAATGGTTCTCAGTATAGTGCTGCAAGTGTATTAAATGTGGTGAAATTTGCAGCAAAAAGAGCAAAAATTAAAAAAAGAGTTTTTCCTCACATTTTAAGACATAGTTTTGCAACTCATCATTTGGAGCAAGGAACGGATTTAAGATATATACAAGAGTGGTTAGGGCATGGTAGTTCAAAAACAACAGAGAGATATACTCATGTATCCAAAAAAGATTTTAGTAAGTTTAGAAATCCAATTGATGATTTAAATTCATCATAAATTTATCAGTTTATACCAATATATTGGATGTGTAAACTGGTAAAATTTAATAGATAAAAGAAAAATAAACGTAATATAGTTACGCTTATATACAAGTTACCTGCAAGGTTAAAAAAGACACGAACTAAACAGTAAATGACAGAATAACTAAACCGATAAAAAATTAATGAGTGCTTCGAATAAGATTTTGTTTTGCCAACGCGCTTTTGCCCTAAGGGGCAATTGGGGAAGCCAAC
>JAOARS010000467.1 GCA_025210415.1 Marinifilum sp.
CCAATATTACATTGAAATGAGCATTATTCTTCTGCTATTTTAAGTTTACACTTCATTAAAAAATTGCGCCGTAACTCTGCTATGCCTTAATTTTTTAACTTGTCTAAACTCAAAATATTCAAAACAATTTAACGCTCATTTCAATGTAAAATTGGTATAATTACCGATTATTTTACTTCTTGTGATAATTAAAGCTCCTTTTAGTTCGGCGTTTTTTTTACAAAAAAAACTTCCAGCTTCAAGTTTAAAAAATATATCTAATTATTTTTTTCGTAGTCGCGATAAATTTCCAATAATTCTTTGGCAGAGTATATTCCTTTGGTATCAATTTCCAAATCGGACAACAATTGCTTGGCACAAACCACAATACTTTCTTCATCGATAAATTGTTCGTGTACATTGTTCAGGTACTTCAGCACTTTAAAAGCATTAAATGCTCCAAAGAATTTTTTACGGAAGGTATCAATCGATGCACAATTCCTGTTGATTTCATCCAAAGCTTCAAAAAAATTATCTTCTTTCAGATAACTACGAACCGAACCTGGCAATTGCACCAACAAGTCGTTTAAATAAGTATCGTAATCTACTCCAAAGAAATCATCAACCTTATCGAAGAATGCTTTCAATTCTTTAAAAGCAGAGTAATTATAAGTTTGATAATCTATTATTTCCTCATCAACGAAAGTAGAAACTGCTTTTCCTGTTCCGAAAGGTACACGATCCGATACTCTAGGCGATGGAATTACACGCGTAGTTTTAATCTCGTAAAACTTACCCAATGGAATTATTTTCTGAAGGAAATAGAAATCTTCACCAGCCTGTCGGCGATTCATTCCTCCTTGTTTGATATAGGCACTTGCTGCTACAGCAAAGCTTGAACCTACAGTATGAAAGGCATGTGGGTGACCAGCATAACGCATTGCCAACATGTAATATCTCAAATACAACTCGTACTGTGCAATGGCATCATAAATTTGTTGATCGAATTCATTTCCTTCCAAAGGATGTTCATAAAAGATATTTGCACCATTCGCCTTTGGGTATTTTTTGAACAGTTTCTCTATTTCTACCAAATAATTCGTATCGCAAGTAGAATCAGCATCAAAACCTGTGATGATTCCATTGGATTTATCAATTTGATTGAATCGGGCAACTGCCTCATCCATTGCAATTTTCCTGGCAAAACCAACACCTGCAAATTTCCTTTTCAAATTGGGTTGATGAATCAGATAAAACTTTAACTTTTCATCCTGATGGTTTTCCATCCAATCTGTTGCTTCGACAATGGTTTTTGCATTTTGATCTAAAGCTTTCTGCTGCGTTTGTTCTCCTGAATTCACAATAATAATAACTTCAACCACTCCCTCTGGCCTGTCGCAATTCCATAATGCTTCCAAACTTGGAATCAAATCCGGTTCATCGTAACATGGAATTGTTACAATCATATTTAAATTCTCATCAACAGGAGTAGCAATGTACTCGGGATACATTCTTTGTTTCTTCAGGTATTTATCAGCAAAAGACATTTTTATTTTAGATATAAGATGTGAGGTTATAGATTTGAGATTTTAGATATGAGATGATATTGCATTGCTATTCCATTTGAAAAAATCTAATATCTCATTTCTGATATCTCTGATCTAATTTCGTGGCAAATATATAAAAAAGGGCAGATAGCTTAATCTGCTACCTGCCCTTTCTCAAATTTAAAATCTTTAATTATTTTGCTTCAGGAGTATATCTTGCATTTAAACCATCTATAATTTCCTGTGTAATGTCTAAACCATCTTGTGAGAACAAAACATTACCACCTTTTGTTGTGCTTAAAATTAAACTGTAGTTACGAGTTGAATTGTATTGTTTCAAATAATTGGTAACGCTATCGAATAAACGCTTGCTATTTGCATTTTGTTCACCCATTAATTCTGCACTTAGTTCACGATCTAGCTGTTGTAGGTTTTGCTGCTTGGCAATTAATTTTTGCTGAGCTTCTTGTGCTCTCTGACGAGTTAAAAAGCCATTGTTTTGAAGTTTACGCTGGAATTCAACTGCTTCTTTCTCTAATTTCTGAGCTTTAAAGTTAAAATCAGTACGCGAATCTTCTTGTTTCTTCAAAAACTTCTCATTCAAATCACGTGAAAAGTTATAGTTGCTTAGTAATGAATCGGTGTTAATATATACAACAGCTCCTTCTCCAGCTACAGTTTCTACACCTTTCGCCTCACCTTTACCAGAAAATTGAACAAAGTAAAGAATTGCCACCGCAACAACTAACACAGCATTTAATGCAACAGATAAATTTTTCATAGGTATTTAGTATTTAAATTTTTCAAGTTTTATTTCAATACCATTTCTGATATTATTATTTTTTGATTTTGCCTAACAAATATAGCTTTTATAAGTAGACTAAAAAATTCCTGACATCCAATTTTAATGTTGCCACAACATTAATTATTATCAAATATCCAAACATTTTGATATGCTGATAAACATCATTCTTTTTGTTGCGAATACTATATACATTGGGACAACAATTATCAAACGTAAATCATTAAAATTTTAACTCAATGTTCAATAAACTTATAGCGGCAACCCTACCCTATATGCCTAAAAAATTAGTTTGGCTATTCTCTAAAAGGTACATTGCCGGAGAAACCATTGCAGATGCAGTAAAAGAATCTAAGAAATTAAACGATCAAGGAATTAAAGTAACTGTTGATCTTTTAGGAGAATTTATTAAAAACCTTGACCAAGCTACCGAAAATAAAGAAGCCTATTTAGAAATAATTGAAACTTTTGAAGCTAATAAAATTGACGGTAACTATTCGGTAAAACCTACCTTTTTTGGTTTATTACTTGATGAGGAAGTTTGCTATCAGAACATTAGAACAGTTGTAGCCAAAGCAGCAGAATACAACAACTTTATAAGAATTGATATGGAAGATTCTCCTTGCGTTGATAAGGAGATCAGGATATTTCGCAGACTAAAAGCAGAGTTCCCTCAAAATGTAGGATTGGTAGTTCAGGCTTATCTAAAAAGAACGCTTGATGACTTAAAGAATATGATGGATATGCAAAACGGAGTTTCTAAATTAAACTACCGACTGTGTAAAGGAATTTATGTTGAGCCAGAAGAAATCGCTTATAAGAAATACGAAGAAATCAACGAACATTTCCTTGAAGATTTGGACTTCATGTTTAAGAATAATGTTTATCCGGGAATTGCAACTCACGATAAACCATTGGTTGATGGTGCTTACAAACTAATTGAAAAGTATAATATTCCTAAGGACAAATACGAATTCCAAATGCTTTATGGTGTAACTCCTGAATTAAGACAATCAATTTTAGACAAAGGGCATACAATGCGAGTTTATGTTCCTTTTGGAAAAGATTGGTTTGGATATTCAACCAGAAGATTAAAAGAAAACCCTAAAATGGCTTCCTTAATTATAAAAGCATTATTTAATAGAGGATAATAAAAAAACAGCTGTAAGCAACTTAACTTACAGCTGTTTTCTACTTAATTACTACTATAATAATTCGTTAATTTTTAGTCATTAGTTTGATTTACAAAAATTTCAAAAAACAACTTATTTCACTTTCCCGAAATAAATCGGAACAGGCTGTTTATAATTGATTGTAAGCAATTTATCGATATTACGTGTAAATAATTTAGTTTATAAACCGTATAACATCTCTGTCTATCCTAAAAGACAGGTTTCAGCATAAAAGTAAACATATATTCTTTGGCAGGAACAGCATACTCTTCATAAGGCCTGGCTCCCCACGAATCATCACCTGCAACTCCCATCATTTTTAAATCAAGGTTAACAAAAACACCATCCTTCTTCACAATGTCATTGATATGCCTGTAATCCTGATGGGTAAGCTGGTCGAAATCTTCGATTGGGTTATGGTGTGCAGAAAAGCCCAGTTTATTTTTGGAACTTACTCTAAATCCCATGCCATTGGGGTTGCGCAGCTCAAACCAGCGCACGTCGGTTTTGTAGCCATTTTCTTGCGGGCGCACGTAATTAAAGTATTGATCGGCCACTTTACCGGCATACAAACCAACAAAAGCCGCCCTGTTTCTGTCCACATAATTCTCGTGTGGCCCACGCCCAAAATACCTTAGGTTGTCAAAATCCACAGGCAATTCCATTCGCATGCCAAAGCGGGGCATATCCGGCAAACCGGCCTTCCCAAGCTTTATATGAGTACTGACACGGATTTCTCCGGCTTTGTTAATTCTGTACTCCACCATTTGTGTGGAATTGATTATAGAATGCTGATAGTTGCTCCTCACTACAATTTCTTCGTTTATGGGCTCGCTTGTTATTTCCGACAATTCGGCAGCATTCGATACCTCGCGCCAGATTCCCAAACGTTCAATCATATCGCTCCCTTTGTCATTGTCATTTGGGGCCCTCCAGAAATTGATGGACAATCCTTTTTGCAGCAATTCCACCCCAGCTATCTGATAGGACGAAAGCTTTCCCGTTTGCTTATCAAATGTGATTTCAAAATTTTCTCCAAAAATGCGGATCTTCTCTGGCTGATCGGCCAATTGTAAATCGGCCTGTTGACTTGGTGCCGCCACCTTTTCTTCAAACCAGGGCAGTTGAAACTGATCGTGCGCCACCTCAAAGCCTTTTGTCCGGAATGGCTGATCTTTCTTTACTACAACTGAAAAATCAACGAAGCATTCGCTCCCTGCTTTGATCTGGATATCTTCGAAAGGAATTTGAACCAACTCGCTTTTTTGTGGAGCCAGATTTAAATCATGCAGTATTCCCGATTTTTCTACTTCTCCATTAGTTGATATGCTCCAACTGATTTGATAATCTGCTAAATCAACAAAGTCATGGTAGTTTTTGATCCTGAAAACACCTTTTGCCAAATCTTCGGCATAAAATCGTACATTTTGATAGGCATATTTCACCTCCCACATGGCCGGGTGTGGCGTATGGTCGGCCGAAATAATTCCGTTGATCACAAAGTTATTGTCCGAAGGCAAGTCTTCCGGCCCATAATCTCCGCCATAGGCCCAGTATTCATTTCCTTTCTCATCGGTTTTCACCAAAGCCTGGTCAATCCAGTCCCAAATGTACCCGCCTTGCAACTGGGTATTTTTTTCATCGTAAATAACATCCCACAAATCAACCAGGTTGCCGTTGCTGTTGCCCATTGCATGAGAGTATTCGCTAATAATCATGGGTTTGCTTTGCTTTTTTGAGGCATAGGATTTTAAATGCTTCACGCCTGGATATTGGGGGCAATACAAATCGGTATTAGCTCCCATTTCAGCACGCTCGTAATGTACCGGGCGAGATGGGTCGCGGTCCTTTATCCACTTGTAAACAGCCGTGAAATTTTCGCCGTCGCCTGCCTCATTGGCCATTGACCATACAATAACCGAGGGGTGGTTCTTATCGCGCTCCACCATTCTGATGTTTCGGTCCAAATGCGCTTCCTTCCACTCAGGATTTTTAGCCAGCGAGTGCTTGCCATAGTACATGCCGTGCGATTCGATATTGGCCTCGCTGGTAATGTACAATCCGTATTTATCGCACAGTTCATAAAACCGTTCGTGGCAAGGGTAATGACTGGTCCGAACGGCATTGATGTTAAATTGCTTCATCAATGCAATTTCACTGATCATGCTTTCTTCACTGATTACATGCCCTTTATACTGGTCGTGTTCGTGGCGGTTCACACCTTTAATCAAAACAGGTTTGCCATTAAGGTAGAATACCGCATCTTTGATTTCTACTTTTCGAAAGCCAAGCTTGCAGGTCAGTACTTCTTTTACTTTATCCTTTTTATCCTTTAACAGGATTAACAGGGTGTACAAATTGGGTGTTTCTGCCGTCCACTTCTTTGGGTTCTGAACATTGGTGGCAAAACTCAGTTTTAAATCGCTCTTCTTATGGATTTTTGCGCTTTGGGTTTCATTGGCAATTACGGTTTGCTTATCATCTAACAATCTGAATTCAACCCAATGGTTCCCTGATTTGAATTGGTGTTCATGATTTTTTAACTCCACATCAAGTGCGAATAGTCCATTTTGGTAGTCGGCATCTAAATCGGCTTTGGCAAAAAAATCGCGAATGCGCACCTTGGGGGTTGAATACAGGAATACATCCCTTTCTATTCCACTAATTCTCCAAAAATCCTGACATTCCAGGTACGATCCGTCGGACCAGCGATAAACCTCTACGGCCAATACGTTCTCCCCTTTTTTAAGGTATTTGGTGATGTCCCATTCGGCAGGTGTTTTACTTCCTTGTGAGTAGCCCACTTTTTTCCCGTTCACCCACAGGTACATGGCCGATTTAACAGCTCCAAACTGTATGAATATTTGCCGGCCATCCCAACTTTCGGGTACAGTAAAGGTTCTTCGGTACGACCCCACCGGATTGTAATCATGAGGAACTTTTCCCGGGTGTTTTGGGTAAATTTTTTCGGTAAACTCTATTTCATCCGAAACAGGGGCTTTGTAATCGGCAAATTCGTACTGGTGATTGACATAGATGGGGTAACCATAACCTTCCAATTCCCAATTGGATGGAACAGTTATGTCGTTCCAGTTGGATACATTGTATGAAACCTGGTAAAAATCCTTTGGGCGGTCGGCAGGTTTTCTTACCCAGTTGAATTTCCATGTTCCACTTAAGCTCTTGTAATATACCGATTGCTGTTTTTTCTTGGTAAGTGCAGCAGTAACACTTTTAAACGGCATAAAGGAGGCATGTGCCGCTTCTTTGTTCTGATCAAACATCTTTGGATTTTCCAAATCGTTCCAAATGTTAGACCTTTCTTGCGCTATGGTATTTATAGCGGATATTATTAGCAGAAATACTATCAAAAATGTGGTTCTTCGCATCTCATTTTTTTTATTAATGAACATTTAACTGGCCTTTCGCATTGGCTTTATTCACGTTGCGCACCCCTGTGCTTCCTGCGCCTTGCATACTCAAATCAATGGGTTTGTTTGTTTTCCAGGCTCCCCTGGTAAAGTCAGGGATATCAATGGGTTGGGATTTATTGGCAATGGACCATTCGCTCAGTGGTGTAATGCAACTCCACGCTGCGGCATCGTACACATCCATGTCAACAGGCAGCCCGTTTCGCAAACAATCAATTAATCGCCAATCCATTACAAAATCCATTCCGCCATGTCCGCCCACTTGTTTGGCCATTTCGCCTACCCTTCGAATAATTTCGGGCGTGTACTTTTCTTCCAATTCTTTAAACCGGGCCTCATCAATTACCTTGTGCCCAAAGGCGATGTGCTGTTTTGGCCATTTTTGTGCAAAACATTTGGTTCCGCTTAGCATGTGGATGCGTGAGTAAGGGCGTGGTGAACTGATATCGTGCTGAATCATGATGGTTCTGCCCTTATTGGTACGAATCATTTGCATGTCCATATTACCACGCATTTCCCACCCTACAAATTGCTCAAAGAACGGATCTTCTTTTGCCATTTCTACAATTCGGTGTTTCAGGGTAAAATCATCGGACATCATTGCCGTGAGGTAATCCATTTTATCGCCACGGTTAATGTCCATGGCCTGGCAAATTGGCCCTAAACCATGTGTTGGGTATACATTGGCCTTGCGCTTGTTTTCGTGCAAACGCCACATTTTTGTGTAAGCGCCATCAGTCATTTTATCGTCTTTTGGCTTGTTAAAATGCCAGTAATCCAAATCGTGGATGTAGGCGCCCTCGCCGTGAATCAAATCGCCAAACACGCCTTGCTGTGCCATGCTAATGGTTAGCATCTCAAAGAAATCATAACAGCAGTTTTCCAAAATCACACAGTGCTTGCGCGTTCGTTCCGATGTTTCTACCATTTGCCAGCACTCATCAAGTGTTTTGGCAGTTGATACCTCAACGGCAGTATGCTTATCGCCCTCCATAGCATCAATGGCAACAGGCACGTGCCATTCCCAAGGCGTGGCAATATATACCAAATCAACATCGCCACTTTCGCAAAGTGCCTTAAAACCCAAGTCGCCATTTACATACTCTTTTGCTTTGGGCAGTCCGGCATCAGCTAATATTTTTTGTGCACCATCCACGGCCGCCTGACGGATGTCGCATAACGCGGTAATTTCAACGCCATCAATATAGGTCATTCTTTTTACCGCCCCGGATCCCCTGTCACCAATGCCCACAAAGCCCACTCTTACCGTATCCAGTTTTGGAGCTGCATATCCGCACATGTTAAAGTTCATTTTGGGCTGTTTACCTGCCCGCTTTTTAATGTGTGCCAAATTACTTTCTTCCCTGTTTCCTGCACATGATGCCAATGGTGCAGATGCAAGTACCCCGGCTCCTAAAGCCAGGTTACTTAAAAATGATCGTCTGTTCGTTGCCATTTTTTATACTATTTTAAAAATTGTTTAAGCTTTATCCTTTGAGAATTATTTTGGCGACTTAAACACTCAGTCGGCTGCAAAAATTCTTTTAAATAACTACAGCGGCTATGGTTCATTCGTAAATATTTTAATAAGGGATTCACGAACTAGCGTTTCGCATCATTTTTCCTTTGTCTAAGTAGTTAATTCATCCAAAATAATTCTCAAAAACAAAATTTAAACAGTTTCTGAGTTTGCGTTCTCGAATTGTTATTGAATTTCTGCTCAAAATTATACACTGATGAATTAAATAAGGGGGAAATTTTATGCAAATAGGGTGTAAAAAATAATATTAAGCCCTAAAACTGTTGTTTTTTTAATGTAATTTATACCTTTTCTGGTTTAAATTCTCACACTGGTATAATACCCATTAGCTAATGACCTTAGCCTTAAATTTACTTGGCATTTAACGCTGTCATTATTTATTGGCATGATACCAAACGATAGGTTTATAATTAAATGGTATAACGACTGGTAAGCAATGCTGCATGCGATGATGTGCAAATGCCATGCGGAGCATAAAAGCTGGTAAACTTTATGTCTTCCGGCGCCAAAGCATCCAGATTAGGGATATGGATATCTTCTGAACCAAAACAACTTAAATCATCGTATCCAACATCATCAGTCATGATATGAATGATATTCGGATATTTTTTCTCTGTGGGTTTATTTGTTTCTGCAATTAACAAACTGGCAGGAAACCATAAAGCCAAATCCAACAACAAACCTGCTTTTACTTTTTTTTCGCATAATCAATTGATTTTAAGGCTAATTAATTTGATTCTCCCAATGTGATTTTATCTGTTTTCGTACTGCGGATTTAAGTGCATAGGAATGGGTGCATTTACGCCCTTCCTCCACCTCCTTAATTCATCATGCAATTCCTTCTTTTTTGCCGGAAACTTATCGGCTATGTTTTTTGTCTCTCCCGGGTCATTCAAAAGATCGTACAGTTCTTGTTTGTCATCCTCAAAAAATTCAATCAGTTTCCACTTGCCCGTTCTAATGGCACTTGCAGGAGTTGTTCTCCAATGGCCTAATGAATCCTCCATTCCGCTATAGATTTCCAGGTAAGCCGGAAAGTGCCAAAAAAGGCTTTTCCTATGTAATTTTGGGTTCGTATCGAACAACAATGAAGAAAGGTTTTCACCATCAAGCTTTTGCCCCGTACTTTTAGCCCCGGCAAAGCTCAAAAACGTAGGGTAAAAATCGATTCCCATTACGGGTTCATCTGATATTCTTCCTGCTTTAATTTTGCCCGGCCACCTGATGGCAAGGGGGACTCGAATGCCTCCTTCGTACAACATGCCTTTGGACCCTCTCAGCGGGTGCATACTGGTAGCGGGCCCATAACCTCCATTATCGGAAAAGAATACAACAAGGGTATTTTCAGCAATTTCCAAACGCTCCAACTCCTCAAGTATCCGTCCCACGCTTTGGTCGGTGCTTTCCACCATTGCCGCATAAGTAGGGTGCTTATGCATGTGGCCCGGTGTTTTATCCTGATATTTAGCTTTTAAACGTTTTTTTGCCTGCAAAGGCGTATGAACGGAATAATGAGAAAAATGCAGAAAGAATGGCTCTTCCTTATGTTTTTGTATGTATTTGATTGCTTCGTCGGTTAAACGGTCGGTTAAGTATTCGCCCTTTTTATGTGTTTTTAAATTCACCATGTTAAACGGCCCAAAATAGCCATTCGGGTGTCCGCGGTGGTCGCCCGCTATATTTACATCAAATCCCTGGGCTTCCGGCTTTGTGTAGTCATCACTTCCCATGTGCCACTTGCCGATGTGGCAGGTGCTATACCCTTCTTTTTTTAAGGCTTCTGCTATCGTTACTACCTCTCCTGAAAGTTTTGTTTTGTTTTGGGGTGGAACCAGTTTTCTTCTTTTAGCACTTCCCCTCTCGGCAGAGTTTACCGTAAATACCCCGTGACGTGGCGTAAATTGTCCGGACAGGATACATGCCCTTGATGGTGCGCAATTGGGGGCATTGGCATATGCATTGGTAAACACAATGCCCTCTTTTGCTATTTTGTCGATATTGGGCGTTTCGTAAAAATCACTTCCCATATAAGCCGGATCTTTCCAGCCCATATCATCAATTAAAATAAAGACTATATTGGGGCTTTTACTTGTCATTTTAGTTTTACAAGCTACACTTCCCATCATGATGGCAAATGCGATTAACATTCTGCCAATTTTATTGCCTGTTAGCGTTACAAGTATCATAACTGTCTTTTCTACAAAATATTTTCGGTATGGATTTGTCCCTAATAAAGCTGCATCTTCTTATTATACCAATATTACACTCAACAGCTTTATTTTTAAAAATTTATTGTCAATCCTCTCTCTCAACAGATCGTTATATTTGAGATATGAAACACAAGATTTATTTACAAATCTCTTATAATTAACGATTTGATAACTCATCGATATAAACATCAACACATTAACGTTTAGGTTGTTACAAACAACACAACGAACTATTGTTTATCTAATACAGGGTTATTTTATTCCTTTCTCAATGTGTTAACAAAGTCCTGATCATACCTGTCCCGGGAATGTTTTTTCCATATGGGGTTGGTCCTCCAAATTGGATCTTCCAATTCTTTTTGCCAACCATTGTATTGGTTGAGTAGTTCTTTCAGTATTTCAGGGTGCTGCTTACTTATATTGCTTTTTTCTCCAATATCTTCCTTCAGGTTATATAATTTTGGAGCCTTGTCATCAAACCAAATCATTTTCCACTCTCCTTTTCGAATGGCCCCGTGGTGCAACAAACGCCAATACAAGGCTTCATGAGGGGCTTCTGTTTTTTGTCCCAAAAGGAAAGGTATTAAATTCACTCCATCATAAATTCTGTCGTTTGGCAATTGGCCACCACTTAAAGCAAGGGCCGTAGGGAGAATATCAAGACTAATAACTGGCTTATTGTACTGCATCCCCGCAGGAATAACACCCTTCCATTGCATCAAAAAAGGGACATGTATGCCACCTTCTAAAAATGTGCCTTTGGTTCCTGAAAAAGGATCGTTGCAAGAAGCATTGTAAGGCATCGCCCCACCATTGTCATTCGTAAAAATCACAAGGGTATTTTTTTCCAAGTCAAGCTTTTTAAGGTAGGCCATTACCTTACCAATGTTTTCGTCTAAAGACCGGGTCATGGCTGCATTTACAGCACGTTGTTCGGTCTTAAAAAGTTTCTTTGCATCATTTAAATAATCAGGACGGGCATGCATCGGTGTATGAGGGGCATTAAACGACAGGTAAAGAAAAAAAGGTGCATCCTTGTTTTTTTTAATAAATCGGCATGCCTCATCTCCAAAGGCATCGGTCAGATAGGGCAAGCCGGTATAATCCGCAGGAGCAAAATTACGCATCAACTCTTTTGCCTGTCCGGGATGATAAGCCGAACTCCCATCCAACATTCCAAAGAAGTCGTCAAAGCCCCTGTTACAAGGGTGAAACTGTGTTTTTTCACCCAAGTGCCATTTGCCTATTATGCCTGTGTGGTAGCCTTCTTTTTGAAGCAATTCGGCAATGGTTTTTTCCTTTACAGGCAAACCTATTAGCTCCGGATCTGTTTTCGAGTAATTTTCACCTATGTTGCATTCGTGCCCAAAACGTTGTTGGTATCGGCCAGTTAACAATCCAGCTCTTGAAGGGCTACAAACCGGCCCGCTAACATAGGCATTGGTAAAGGTGGCTCCGTTTTGCGAAATCTGGTCGATATGGGGCGTTTTAATTTTTGTGTGGCCATGCATGCTAAAATCAGCATATCCGGCATCATCGGAAAAGAAAATAATAATATTAGGAGGGGTTTCCTGCCTATTGATTGTTGAAGCTGTTGTATTCATTCCAATTGATAAGCTAATAATAGCTATTAGTAAAAATTGTTTTAGGTTCATTTCATTTATTTTTGATTAAATGCTTTTATGTCTACAAAAACAGGAAGGTGATCGCTATAAACCTGGTTAAATGTTTTCCTGGTTTCGTTGTAAATTTTTGGTCTAATTACATGTGATTTTTTTTCGCACAGCCTTTTCATAGTCGAATCAGTTACATATATATGATCAATATCTTCTTTTACATCAACGCAAGTACCTCCATCGTCTGATTTTTTGAGTAAATGAAGTTTTAAAGGCTCACTTTCAGGCTGAATAGTGTTGTGTGGAGAAGCTCCCGGCTCACCATTAAAATCGCCTACCAAAAGAATCGATTTTGGATTTGCATCTACTTTTAACATCTCCAATACTAATTTACGATAAAAGGTTCCCTGCCATTGTCTGTGCGTATCGGCCGCCTCATTACCTCCCGGATATGCATGATTACTTATAACGATAAACGGCTCACTCTCTTTATTCAAAGGAAGAAATGCACCTGAAAAAGGAGGTCTGTTTTTATACTTGTAACCCATGCTATGTGACTGGTGTTTTAGGCACTTTACTTTTTTGGTATTCCATATCAAACAAGTTTCGCCCCTGTGCTTTTTTTCGGGTGTCCAACCGGCTTCAGGATTCACTCTCCAACTCTTCCCTAGTAATTTAACTAAGTCTTGAATCCGTTTTCTGCTCTGAATTTCCTGCAAGGCAATAACTGAAGCATCCCAGGATTTTATTCGTTTTGCCATCAATCCAAGCTCTTTATCGGTTCTAAGTGGTTCTCGATTACCTAAAAATTGAATATTCCAGGTCATCACTCTTATGCATTTATTCGGTACTTTAAAAGGTTTTGTTTTTGCCAGAATAGTTAACGGAAGCATCATAAAAAAGATGATTGCTACACTTACATACTTATTTAATACTTTAATATTAGCTTTTGGACTCATTTTTATTCATTTAAATTTATTGAATATAAAAGTTAACAACTCACATTTTGTATACAACAGATCGTTAGATATGAGACACAAGACTTATTTGCAAATTCCCCTTATAATTATAATAGTTCGTTGGTTTTCAGTCATTAGTTTGCTTTGCAAAAACAACTTGTTACAAAACCATACCTCAAACACCTAAATCGCTACAAAACCGACAGTTAAAAACACTACCAAAGTATTGAATCAGTGATTTGATAACTTATTGATGTAAATCACAAAATATTCATTTTTAGATTTTTACAAAAGCTTAACGAACTATTGTGTATAAACACTTTATTTCAATTACACTACTTTCTCCTTACGAAACATTTTATACTCTATTAATTACCTTTTATCCCTTTTTAATACCGATTGTAAAAATATATGAGCCACTGCTTCGCAAACTCGTACGCCTAACATTTTCTACATCGGCATGATACTATTTTCCAAAATGGCCCATTCAATATTACACTTCCCATAAGTGTATAATTGACATTTGTTATAATGCCGAAATGCCAAGAAAATTTAACGCCAGGGCCATTAACTAATTGGTAGTACATTACATCTCCATTATTGCAGAGTCACTCAGGTTTATGGTAATTTATTAATTCATATGTACAATTTCTCCACATAATATTTATTGGAGTATTTAGTTAAAATATTCTCTGTAATGCAAGAAGGTTTATGTTTTTTACAGAATATTCGGAATAATATTGTGTATCAATCCTTGGTTGAACTTCCCCACCAATTGTTTTCCGGATTAAAATCTTCTGACAGATATCTCAAGCGTTGTTTTTCCAGACGGGGCAATAAATTATTTTTTACATTTTCTAAATGTTTTCGCTCCAAAGATTCATTGTATTCTGAATCTTTATCAGGATATTTTGCTCCAACATTATTTAGGTATCCAAACAGTTTTTCACTTAACTGATTGGTCATTTCAGGATAAGCTTTGGCTAAATTATTCACTTCCTGTATATCATCATCCAGATTAAACAATTCTTCGTGTTCATCTTCATAATAATGTATTAGTTTCCACTTCCCCATACGAATAGCAGACGAAGGTTTTCCTCCCTGGTTACTGTAATGAGGGTAGTGCCAAACTAAAGGTCTTTCCTGAATGTTTTTCCCCTTTAACAAAGGAACCAGGCTAAGTCCGTCGTTATGCTCTTTTGGCCTTAAACTCAATCCTGCAAGTTCTAATATTGTTGGATAAAAATCAGTTCCCATAACGGGTGTGGTGCAAACTTGCTGGTTATTTAACCATGGTACTTTTATAAAGAAGGGTTCTCTTATTCCTCCTTCAAATTGAGATCCTTTGCCTCCTTTTAGAGGTAAGTTGGATGTAGAAAATGCTTCGCCTGATGATACTCCTCCATTATCTGAGGTAAAAATAACAATCGTGTTATCATCTAAACCCAAATCGTATAATGCATTTAACACTTCTCCTACGGCATCATCCATTGTTTCTACTAAACCTGCGTATACCGGGTTGTCCTGAACCTGTCGGGCCGGAACGGAATTATCCATTTTAAAAGCTTTTGATTGAACACCAATAGCCTGAGCTTTTTTGCGATACTTATTCCATTTTTGCTGAGTTGTTTGAATGGGGGCATGAACAGCATAAAACGAAAGAAAAGCAAATACAGGATGTCCTGTTTCTTTGGGGTTATTTTCTTTAAAAAACTTTACAGTTTCGTGTGCCAACCTCATTGAAAGGTTCTCCCCATCTTGTCCATCAGTAAGGTTAGGGTTATTAAATGGTGAAAAGTATCCACTGCCGGGATGCCCTGCATGATATCCCCCTTTATTGCTATCAAAACCATGATCTTGAGGCCATGACCCCTTCTTTCCCAAATGCCATTTTCCAGCAAAAAAAGTTTTATATCCTCCTTCTTTCAATGCTTCCGGTAATGTAACAAACTGCGATGGCAATGCATGCGTGTAGTTTGCGGGCAACATTTTGGTATGTTTTTTCATTTTCCTCCAGTCCTTGCCTGAGTATGCGCCAATCCAATCTGTAATGCCGTGCCTGGCAGTAAATTTTCCGGTCATGATACTCGCTCGTGAAGGGCTGCATACCCCACACGCAGCATATCCGTTTGAGAATATCACTCCTTCTTCGGCAATTTTATCAATATTAGGGGTTTCATAAAACTTACTCCCCATGCAACTCATATCATGATATCCAAAATCATCAGCCAGTATAAACAGAACATTGGGTTTCTCAACTTGCTTTTCTTGTGCTAATAATCCGAACGGAACAAGAAGCAATAACAACAATTTTATCATGTCTCATCTATTTTTAATCACAATCGATTCTTGGTAATGGCATAGTAGCCATTGCATATTTTTCAAATATCACAATTCGTTTTTTTTCTAAGGTGGAAATTTTAATCTAAAAGGTGGAAATTTTCACAATATCCCACAAACTATCGCATTACAAGAACAATTTGTAAAATTAAAATGTAATTTCAAGCAGATTTTATGATCCTAAAATTAATGGATATATGTAATTTTAATACAAATGAATTTACTACGTCAAAATATAATTTCAAGCAGATTTATTTTAACAGTTTTAGCTTGTATGGTATGTTGCTACACACATGCCAATGAGCAAAGCAACTTTATACATTTAAATGTTGAAATAAATCAACAGCACACAAATATTACACATGCAATAGAAGATGCTAAAGGTTATTTATGGTTACACTTTCAAACCGGCCTTTTGCGTTTTGATGGCTATGATTATAAACCCTATTCTTTTCAGGATATATTTGGCAATAATGCAAGTGTATCTTCTGTACTTGGGCTTTCGAAAAATTCAAATCAACAAGTTTGGTGTGTCTCCCAAAAAGGAGCAATTGCCACCCTTTCGCCTTCTGGTAAGTTTACGCCAAAATATGGCGATATTTTCGACTTACAAGCAGGACAAAAAATTGAATCCATGACTGTAAATTCAAAAAGACTTTGGTTAGGAAGTAATTTTGGACGGCTCACAGGACAATCCTTATCTGATTCCACAACCATTACATTTGATATGCACTCGCCAAACGAAACAATAACATCCATATCGGAAAGTAAAAATGGCATTGTATGGTTTAGCACAAGCAAAGGGCGCATATTTAAAGGAAATATTCACACCAACAAACTTCAGGAGTTAAAAGGTGCTTTTAACAATCCGTTTAATGCCATAACCATAGTTAATGATGATTATGGAAACCTTTGGATTGGAACTGAACTTTACGGCTTATTCGTATACGATGTAGCCACGAAAACTTTCGAGCATTTTCACAATAAAGCAAAAACATCGCATTTTATACCGGCCAATATGATCATCAGGCTTTTTAGCGACAGTAAAGGTTTGATTTGGGCCGGCACAGATGGTGGCGGGTTGTACCAAATTGATCCAGATACGAAAAAGATAAAAACTTATACCCATTCAAAAACGAATCAATTCTCCCTCCAAAGCAATTCGGTAATTGGCATAAGTGAAACCAACAATAAAGACATATGGGTGTTTACAAATTATGGGAACATTAACGTACTGCCCCATGAATCTAATGCCGTAAATTATATTAGCGGAGGAATATCGGGTTCGCCCACCCGAATACTTTCAATTCTGAAAGCCAAAGATGGCCAACTTTGGTTAGGTACCGATGGCGAAGGCTTAACACTGGTAAACAAAAACGGCCATACAGAAAAACAATATATTGCCAATACGAAAACGGCCAGAGGGCTTCCGGGAAACTACATACAGGCCATTGCAGAAGATAAAAACGGAAATCTATGGATTGGAACATACCTAAACGGTTTAGCCATTTACAACAAAAAAAAAGATCGGTTTACCCCAATTAAAATCGTTAACCAACTTGGCCAAAGCGGAACAGATATCCGTTCTATTTATGTTGATAAAAAAAACAGGGTTTGGGCAGGTAGCAATATTGGTATTGTAGTGTATAACGAAAAGCAACAGCAAATTGCATTTTTTCCACATAACAAGAATTTAAAGGGCAATATTGCTGAATTTTTTACCGAAGATGAGTTAGGCCAATTTTGGATTGGGATGTTTGATGGTGGCCTTTATTTGGTAAACGAGAACACTCACTTTAAAAAATCAACATTCACCAAGCATTCGCTCGCACCTCATGCTGAAAACAGCTTAAGGCACGGATGTTCGAATCAATCGGGTTATCTTTTTGTAATCGACAGCAACTCTAAACTGATTCAATTTGATATCCACAAAAAGCAAGCTGTTCCTTTCGAAGGTTTTTCCAAAGAACAACTTCATAACAATGCAGCCATTGTAGCATTTGATCCTTTTAACATTTGGCTCTCCAAAAACAATGGAATATCTCATCTCAACCTACAATCAAAAGAAGAGTTTTTCTACACCTGGAAAAATGGCACCATCCGTGGAAAATATCTTTCGGGAAGTACTTTTTCGGATACTGAAGGAGTCATTTACTTCGGAGGAATTGAAGGAATCAATTATTTTAACCCAAACAACATGCAAACCCAAAAGAAAGATCTGAACCTTTACATTAATGATATGGAGATTGTAAACAGGGATGCACGGGAAATTATTCCAAATCAATTGGAAAGTGGAATTGAACAAACGCATCATTTACAATTAAATCACAATCAAACTTCTTTCTCTTTCGGATTTTCTGTGGTTAATGATCATCTCGATCCGAATTACGTTTATGCTTATCGCCTGAAAGGATTTAACGATAATTGGATTACCAATAACAACAGGGTGGCTACCTACACCAATATTCCTTACGGCGATTACACCTTTGAAGTAAAAGCAGGCACAAAACTGAACGATTGGAATATTCCTCCCAAATCCGTTAACATTACAGTTCTTCCTCCTTTGTGGAAGAGGTGGTGGGCCTATGCAATTTATGGTTTCCTACTCTGTGTAATCAGCTTTTTTATTGTCCGGTACTACCTTATTTGGATCGGGTTAAAACAAAAATTATTACTGGAAGAAATGCAAAATGAGAAGAACAAGGAGCTCTATGCAATGAAAATGAATTTCTTCGCAAAAATGTCACATGAAATTCAAACACCATTAACCCTTATTCTCTCTCCTATTGATAATATGATTGAGCGTGCCGAAGGTAACCTTCTTTTATCTCAACGCTTACAGGTAATTAAGAACAATGCCACCCGCCTTTCGAGAATAGCTATGGAACTTATGACCATTAGAAACAAAGAAATGGGTAAGCTTAAAATTCGTGCCAATGAAAATAATGTGGTAAATCATTTGAACCAGGTTGCGCTTTCGTTTATGGAGCATGCCCGATTCAAAAATATCGATTTAATATTCGAAAGTGAACCTAAAGGCATTATGCTTTGGTACGATCAGCAGAAACTGGAACACATTATTTATAATCTTTTGGCCAATGCTTTTAAGTTTACACCACGCGATGGAAAAATCACCATGCAAATAAAAGAAGACATCAGCAGTAATAAACTATACATTAAAGTTGCTGATACAGGAATGGGTATCCCAAAATACGATTTAGAAAATATTTTCAATCTTTTTTATCAATCGAAAGGCGGGAAAGGCATAGAAGGAACCGGAATTGGACTGGCCCTTACCAAAGAGCTAATTTTGCTTCATAAAGGCAAAATAAAAGTGGAATCAGAAATAAACAAAGGCTCCATTTTTACCATATCATTACCCCTTGGGAATAGCCACTTTGGCAAAGAAGAAATAGTTGATGCGGACAGTGTACAAAACAAGAAAACAGAAGCAACACCCATAGTTGCTGAAGCGAAGGAAGAAACGCTTAACATTACAGATGAAACTAAAAAGACATTGATGGTAGTTGAAGACAATTATGAAATGCTGATGTTTTTGGAAGATAGTTTCAAATCACATTACAATGTGATTGTTGCCCAAAATGGTCAGGAGGCTCTTGATAAAGTTATTGATGTACAACCTGATATCATTCTTAGTGATGTGATGATGCCAATAATGGATGGAATTACGTTTTGCAAACGTCTAAAAGAAAAAAGAAGCATGCGCCATATCCCTATTATTTTTCTTACTACAAAAAATGCAATAGCTTCAAAATTAGAAGGATTGCAATTTGGTGCTATTGAATACATAAACAAGCCTTTTAATGTAAAAGAGTTATTACTGAAGGTGAATAACATTTTGGAAGCCCAACAAAGCTTAATAGAGCAATACCGGGCCGAAATACTAACTAAAAGTAAAGAGATTGAAATAAAATCGCCTGATGAAAAATTCATTGAATCGGTGATTGTAGAGCTGGAAAAGAACTTTGACAATTCGCACTTTCGTTTGCAGGACCTTTCAAAACCTCTAAATATGAGTTACACTAATATTTACAAGAGATTCCAAGCTTTAACAGATAAAAAACTGGTTGACTTTATGCGGTCTTACCGATTGAAAAAAGCACTTCCTTTGCTTGTAAATTATAACATTCCCATTGCTGAAGTTGCATTTCGAACTGGTTTTAGCGATCCTAAATATTTCTCGAAATGTTTTAAAAAAGAATATGACATATCACCCGTACAATACAGGCAACAACATAAGTTAAAATCTAATAAAGTAGTTGAAAAATAAGTAATGATTAGATTAAAAAAATACAGGTTTTTGTTGTTGATCCTAAGTGGTTTTCTTTTCTCCTTTTTAATTACAATAAGTTTAAAAGGAGTAGATAATTATACCTCAACCGATAAATATTGCATATCATGTCATGTGCATACTCATGCCGATCATTCGTGGAGACAGGCCAGCCATCACAACAACAAAAGTGGCACGGTGGTACACTGTGTTGATTGCCATTTGCCTCCCAAAAACGATTTAACTTATTGGCCTGAAAAAATAAGTGCAGCGTCAAGAGATTTGTATTCTTTCTGGTTTAAAAATCACGAACAAATCAATTGGGAACAGAAATCAACTATTGGGCATGCCAGGCAACATATATTCAACATTTCATGTATCGAATGTCACGAGAATCTTTTCCCACTGCACCTGTCGAAAAAAGGAGATGAAGCCCACCTGTACTACAAACACAATCGCAATAAGCTGGATTGCATCAACTGTCATCTGGACGTTGGGCACGGGGGCGAAAACATACACATGGCCAATGTTCGTTTTTTACAATCGAAAGAAAACACCGTAATTTTCAACAGTGCTACTCTCATAACAGGCTTTAATAATTTCACAGAGCATGTACCTGGCACAAGCATTTCGTTCGATATGGTGGCCATTCCTCAATCTGATTCAACCCAAGCATTCTTTATGGGCAAAACAGAGGTAAGCTGGAACGAATACAAAGCTTTTTTAAGCACTACCGAATCGGAAGGTCGAATAAGCAATAACACTTCCGATGTGGATGTGATAAGTGGTGCAACCCCGCCTTTTGGCGATCCTTCGCAAGGCTGGGGCATGGGCAAGCGGCCTGCCATTACAATGACATGGCATGCAGCTAATATGTATTGCAAATGGCTCTCGCAAAAAACCGGAAAAACCTATCGCCTTCCAAGCAAAAAAGAATGGATGTATGCTTGTAATCCCAATGGTACCGAAGATTTCTTTTTTGGTGGAAAAGTGGCAAATTACAAACCAAAACGTTTTCCGTTAAGCTTATTCCAAAAAAGCAATACTAAAATTAACGAATATGTAATTTGGTTAGAAAACAGCAACAAAAAAACAGCATTACCGAACCAGGTTAAACCCAACCATTTTGGATTACTACATATGCTTGGTAATGTAAAAGAATTTTGCTCTGATGAAATACAGATTAATGGAAAAACTGAACACATCCTTATGGGAGGTTCCTTTAACAGTAAACCGAAAGATTTACTTACCGACGATTATACCCGACATGATGAATGGATGATAACAGATCCGCAAATTCCGAAAAGTATTTGGTGGTATTCCGATTGTACTGATGTTGGATTCAGAGTAATTTGTGAGAACCCTGATAAATTGAACAAAAGCCATGAATAAATCATACGAACAAAGTCGCAGAAAATTTATTAGAAATGCCACCGCCGCAGGCATTATAGGTGCTGTAGGCTTAAACTCTATTTTTACATCCTGCAAAAGCAGAAAACAAAAAAAATATGATTTTCCGCCAATGCTGCCACAGGCACCTGATGGCCCTTTGCTAAAAGCAGGAGTTGTAGGCTGCGGATATCGTGGGACTGGTGCTGCAATCAATTTTCTGAACTCGGGCCCTAATGTAGAAATTACTGCTTTAGCCGATGTTTTTCAAGATCGTGTTGATGAATGCCGAAAACAAATCAAAGAAAAAAAAGAATTAGAGATTCCGGCAGATAAGTGTTTTGTTGGTATCAATTCCTTTGAAAAACTGATGGAATGCGATTTAGACATTGTGATATTGGCTACTCCCCCACATTTTAGGCCTCAACATTTCGAAGCTTGTGTAAAAGCCCAAAAGCATGTGTTTATGGAAAAGCCTATTGCTGTTGATCCGGTTGGCGTGCGCTCGGTAATGGTAACGGCCGAGAAAGCAAAAATGCTGGGCTTATCGGTTGTAGCAGGCACCATTAAACGTCATCAACAAGATTATATAGAAACATTTAAACAGGTTAGCAAAGGCAGCATTGGTGAAATTGTTTCGGCCAACAGCTATTATAATGTCGGGAAACTGTGGCATCGGAATCCTCGTGCCAATTGGTCGGAGCTGGAAAATATGATTCGCAACTGGGTGAACTGGTGCTGGCTCTCGGGCGATCATATTGTAGAACAGCATGTGCACAATTTAGACACCATGAATTGGTTTGTAGGCCAACATCCGTTAAAAGCCTTAGGTTTTGGTGCTCGTCAGCAACGCATTACAGGCGATCAATACGATATGTTTAGTGTTGATTTTGTATACGACAACAACATTCATTATCACAGCATGTGCCGCCAAATTAACGATTGTGCAAATAGTGTATCCGATAGGATTCAGGGAACAGAAGGATCTACCAATTGTGAAAATACCATCTTTAATTTGGATGGCTCGATAAAGTGGACTTTTAAATACCCCAATCAATCTGACGGAAACAACATTAGCAGGTTAAACACCAACCCTTACGATCAGGAACACATTGACCTGGTAACCGCTATAAGAACCCAGAATCCCATCAATGAAGCTTTCCAGATTGCTGAATCTACTCTAACAGGAATTATGGGAAGAGTTTCTGCCTATACTGGTAAGGAAGTTAGTTGGGAAGAAATGATGAATTCTGATTTGTATTTAGGGCCCCAAACATATGTAATAGGCCCCGTTGATATTTCTAAGGCGATTCCTAAACCGGGTAAGACTGTAATGATTTAGGAATGCTATACTCCATAGTGCCTGATTACAAATCTGGAACAGCAGAACCTGTAAGGCAAAAAAGGTTAGCATGTATCTCTTTGATAGTTTCTTCAATGAGTTGAAAAGCTCATTTTTCCAAGAAAAGAACTTGTTTCAAATGAAAAGAGCTTAATTTCATCATAGACAGAAACTAATACATTATCAATAATGATAAACTCTGTTGATGCTTATGTGAATAATACTTACTTTTAAGAATCAAAAATTAAAAGAACAGAACATGCTAATAGTTATATCACCTGCCAAGAGTTTAGATTTCGAATCCCCAGTAAATACAAAACTTCGCTCAGAAGCTGGTTTTACTAAAGATGCTGAACAGCTCATTAAAATTCTTCGCAAATTAAAAGTTGATGACATTCAGGATTTAATGGGAATAAGCCCGAAATTGGCTCAATTGAATTTCGAACGCTTCCATCAATGGCAACTGCCATTCACTCCCAGTAATGCCAAGCAAGCATTACTAGCCTTTAAAGGCGATGTGTATACCGGAATTGATGCGGAAAGTTTAAGCGATCATGATTTTGAGATTGCACAATCAAATTTACGTATTCTTTCAGGTTTGTATGGCATTTTAAAACCTATGGATTTAATTCAGGCCTATCGCTTGGAAATGGGTAAAAAACTGGCTAACCGAAGAGGAAAAGATCTGTATGAATTTTGGGGAGATAAAATCACGAAATCCATTAATAAAGATTTAAAAGAATACGATCATAAGCACTTTATAAACCTGGCATCGAATGAGTATTATAAATCGATAAAAGCAAAACAAATAAAAGCCGAAATTATTACGCCTGCTTTTAAAGATTTAAAGAATGGACAATACAAAATGATCAGCTTTTTTGCCAAAAAAGCAAGAGGATTAATGACTCGATTCATTATTCAGAATGAGATTACCGATCCGGAAGATTTAAAAGCTTTTGATTTAGATGGATATATCTACAATCCTAATTTATCAAAAGAAAATGTGCCTGTTTTCACGAGAGATCATTAGAGAAAATTTACATTATTAAAAAGAGTTTTAGGTCTTGTTTTTACTACCAAATTTTACTATGTTTAAATATAAGACAATCCGAATATTAATCCCTTAATCCTTCTGTTATGGCCACTGAAAACTATGTAGTGAAATATGGTAGTCTTCTAAAAGAAGAAACCCTGGAAGTTATTGATGATAAAATATTACCTAATACCATTGTTTTGGAAGCAACAAATCCGTTTCCGGGATACTATGAATATTATGATGGTTTTCAGAAAGATGTTCAACCTCATTACATTTATTTGGTATTAGATAAAAAATATGATTTAGAGGAATTCACCCGAACTACTCAAAAAATAATGAGTTGCTTTCAAGCAAAATTTCATGCTGCAATTGGTATAATTACCATTTACAATGATGTATACAATGTAATTCGTATTCGCAGATTAAATTCTTACGATCAAGTTAAGGAATTACAAAAGTGCTATCAATCAGAAGGAATTCGGTTTAAAATAAACGGCTCAATTCCTCACAATTCAAAAGCAATGATTCGACTGGATAAGTTTTTTGCTTTAGATGTAATCGAGGAAGGTTATTTTAAAGATCATATTGAACCCAACCACGGATATTTTACCATCCCTCAGAAGTTAAGCTGGCAGCAATTTGAGCAATTAACAAAACAGGTGAAATACAATATGGAAATGATTCATTTCGACGTTTCTCTGGGCTTTATTTACGATCATTTTAAAGCCATTGATATGATCAGGGTTTATGCCGAAAATTTAGATCTTGATTTGATGAAAAAGATTAAAGCAAAGTATATCGAACGAATTAAATAATAACCTGAGTTCGATTAAAAATATTGTCACAGTTTGTACTGATTTTGAGTAGAAATTTTCTCAAATTTTCGAAGGAATATCGGGATATTTCGAGGGAATTTGAGGAAATTTATGCCAAAAGCAGGCAAGTTCTTTGAA
>JAOARS010000042.1 GCA_025210415.1 Marinifilum sp.
GATACAGTAGAACATGAAACAAATGAGAACAATATCATTCCAGCATAAACCAGTCGTAACTTCATAGAGCAAATTTTTTATTTACCAGATGCATATGTAACAAAAAGGTTGCGGAGAATTTTAAAGTTTGTTTACTAATAACCTGAGTTCGATTTTTAAGTCTTTGATAATAAGCAATTAACAGAATAAATAGTTGGCAGATAATTTGCAATAAAGCATAGGTTTTACTAATTTAAAAGTCTGACAAACAAATAATTAGAAGTAAAGCCCATGCGTTTAAGTAAAGATAAAATTACCGAAATTTTCGTTTTTGTCGATGAATTCTGCCAGGAATTTGAAAAAAACATTGCAAAACATTCTCTTGGAAAGACACCCAGGAAAAAGCCTAAAATGTACCAAAGTGAAGTCATCACCATAATGGTTCTCTTTCATTTTGGGGCATTCAGGAACTTAAAACATTTCTATCTGTTTTACGTCAAACCGCATATGGATTCTGAATTTCCCAATACCGTGTCATACAACCGGTTTGTGGAATTGTTACAGTCCACAGCTCTGCCCATGACACTCTTTTTAAAAACTTGCTGTTTGGGAAACTGCACCGGTATCTCTTTTGGGATTCAACTCCGATCAGGGTTTGCAAAAACAAACGCATACCAAGGCATAAAGTGTTTGAGGGCTTGGCCCAAAGAGGCAAATCATCCATGGGCTATTTCTTTGGTTTCAAGCTACACTTGATTATTAATGACAAAGGAGAGATTCTTAACTTTTTGCTTACCCCTGGCAATACCGATGACCGGGAACCCTTAAAGGATAAAAAATTTTTGGAACGGATAAAAGGAAAACTTTATGCGGACAAGGGATACGTCTCCAAAAAGCTTACTGAGGTGCTGTTTGTGGATGGTCTTCACCTGATTACCCACATCAGAAACAACATGAAAAATGTCATCATGGAGATGAAAGATAAAATATTGCTTCGAAAACGTTCTGTGATTGAAACCGTTAACGATGAACTAAAAAATATTTGCTCCATAGAACACTCAAGACACAGGTCATTTAACAACTTTGTAACCAACCTCATTTCAGCCTTAATTGCCTATTCTTTCTTTCCAAAAAAGCCAGCTATTAAGTATGATACCATTAATGAGAATCAATTGGTACTTTTTTAATCGAACTCACGTTAATAAATTACTGTTCTGTACCATATTTTATACAAAACGCTATGTTACAGACATAAAAAAGCTGTCAGAGAACCGACAGCTTTTAATACTTTATAAAGTATATTTATTTACTATTAGATGGCAGCTCTAAACCATAGCCAGAAACTTTATCTTCCCGTTTTAACAAAAGAGCAAAAACAAGTCCTACAATACCCAAACAGGCAAACATCAGCATTGTAAATGTATAATCCAATTGCTCAGCTCCTTCAGGATTTGTTCCATCTAATACCATACCTGCCAAAATTGGGAATGCCCAAAGTCCTAAATTTTGAACTGAGAACATAAAGCCATATGCTGAACCAATTCTCTTTTCATCGACCATTTTTGCTACTGACGGCCACATTGCTGCTGGCACAAGCGAGAAAGCAATGCCTAATATTATCATCATTACGTATGGAGTTAATCCGGTTAAAGCAAAAATTAAATGTACAGCCACCAATATTAACGAACCATAAATCATTAAGGAGGCCGCCTTACCATACTTATCAACAAAGAATCCAAAAAGAGGAGTAAAAACCATTGTTCCTACCGGAAGTAATGATGATATAAATCCACTTTCTTTTATGCTCATACCAAACTTATTTAGGAAGAAATCAGCCGAAAATGAAAGGAATGGAAATACTGCTGAATAAAAAGTTAAACACAGTAATGTAACGAAAATAAAAGATCGATTTGCCAGAAGTTTTGTGAGATCAGAGAACTGAAATTCTTCGCTCTTAGAAAGCAATCCACCTTGCTCCACTTGCCTATCCAACTTCAAGTCGAACATCATGTAAATCAGAAATACCAATAATGCCGAAGTAACAAAGAAAGCGGCAAACCAAGTTGCTACGGTCCATCCTGCTTCTGCTTCAATCAAAATTGGAGATAAGTTAAAAGCCAGGAATGAACCTGTTCTGGCCAATCCTAATTTTACACCAAATGCCAATGCCAGTTCTTTTCCTTTAAACCATTTTACAATGATTTTACTAATAACCACAATACTAGTTTCGGCTCCCAAACCGAATAAGAATCTTCCCAGCAACATCATTTTTAATTCAGGCGAATATCCAGTCATAAATGATGACATAAAAGCATATCCTAAACCATCGTTACGATACATATCACTTGCTCCATAGGCTGTTATTAAGGCTCCCAGAGCCATAAATGCTATAAACATGAATCCTGTTCTGCGAATTCCAAGTTTATCGAGTATAATACCACCAAAAACGGCCATTAAAAAGAAAACATTGGGAATTGAATAAACCGAAACAAACAAACCGAAATCGGTACTGGTAAATCCAAATTCTTTCGTTAAGGTTGATTTTAATGGTGATAGTGCATCATAGAAATAGTAGTTTGCTGCAAGTACAAATCCTACTGTAATAAGCATTAGCCAACGCGTAAGAACTGAATCACGCAAAGAGGTTTTTAAAACTTCTGTATTCATTAGTTTAGTGTTAGTTAGTTATAAGAAGCACCGAAAATACAAAAGCTTTTCCAGATGGCATAATTAATAAGTTATACCATTTTGAAAATGAAGTGAGCTATATTGATTATTTGGTATGTCGATGTAATAATGGTTGAGCCTTTCGAGTGAAACAAAGATAAGGCTCATTTCATTATGCAATCGGTATTACCTAAAGACATAAGGTAAATACTGGCTTTCATGCTTTATAAGTATATATGCGAATCAAGAGTTGAGACAGGGCGTGCAAACTAAATTTTGTTTCCGATTTTAAATTTCATGATAAGCGTATTTTTCTCGCAGATGATTGCAGATTTATTCGCAGATTCACGCAGAAATAAGGATTATACGTTGATGTTCTGCGAAAATCAGCGAAAAAATCAGCGGATATCAGCGAGAAATATTTATAAAACATACAAATCCAGAGGCAAAAATAATTTAGCCCCTAAGAAACATAGATTTGGAATTAATCCAAAAATTTAAGTTTCTAAAATCAAGCTCCTTAGGTGCGGTATTGCTAATTGTTCCGAAAAAGAGTTCACCCTTGATTCGAATTATATATTAACACCCTTCTAAGGGTGTTTACTCATATACCATTATGCAGGTTTATATCATTAGTTCAATACAACATGTGTGTGATATACCAATATCATTACAATAGGACAAAAAGAAAACCGCCCCAAACGCAATGTTTAAGACGGTTTACAATCAATATTTTATTTCAATTATTTCTGAATATTTGGTAATTCAAGACCATATCCTTTCTTCTTGTCTTCTGCTTTCAATAAAAAGCCAAAGATTGTAGCAAGAATCGTTAATCCTACAAAAATTAACCATGTTGAAGAGTAATCGAACATTGGAATTTCACCAGCTTCTCTTAATGCCTGAACTTTAGATGAAATTTGGTTTGGATCAATACCTTCTGCTCTGAAATTAGCAATTGCAGTTTCAATTTTCTCGTTTACACCAGGATTTGTTTTATCCAATACAACACCTAACAAAATAGGAACCAACATCAGGCCAATATTCTGCACATAGAAAATTAATGCATAAGCCGAACCCAATTGCTTTTCAGGAATAATTTTAGGAACCGATGGCCACATTGCCGATGGTACCAATGAAAAAGCAATACCCAATAGAATAACTGCAGCAATAGCCACCCAAGTTGCAGTTAAAGCAGGCATATAGAAAATTGTATGAACGATTACAAGTAATACAGCTCCCAAAATCATTATTGAAGCTCCTTTTCCTAATTTATCGTATATATATCCGAAAAGTGGTGTTAATAAAATGGTTCCAAATGGTAAAATTGATGGAATGTCACCAGCTGTAGAAGGATCAATACCAAATTTGTTTACCATCAATCCTGAAGAGAACTTATAGAATGGAAATACTGCAGAATAGAACAATAAGCAAAGAATAGCAATATACCAGAATCCTTTGCTCTTAATAATTACACCAAGGTCTGAAATTTTGAATGGTTCCTCTTCTTCTGCTTCGTCTTCTATTTGCTTATCCAGTTTCACATCCATTAAACAATAAACAATGAAAAGAATTAATGCAATACATAAAGCAAGAGTACCAACCAATACTGCTGTTGGAATACTAAAAGCATCAGCCAAACGAGGCGATCCGAATAATGCAAGGAATGAACCCAAACGAGCCAAAGCCATCTCGGTACCCATAGCCAATGCCATTTCTTTTCCTTTAAACCATTTCACAATAATTCTTGAAACTGTAATACCAGCACCTTCAGCACCTACACAGAATACCGCAAAACCAGCAGCCGAAACAAACACTCTGGAATCAATCCCGATAATAGTTGATCCCATTTCGAAATTACCTGCAAATGCATAATACTTAACAATAGCACCCAGAATCATTACTATACCTGAACCTACTGCTGTAAACTTGATTCCCATTTTATCAAGCACAATCCCTGCGAATATTAGCATGAAAGCAAATACGTTCAGATATCCCTGAGCACCTGTAACTAGTCCCCAATCAGTACCACTCCATCCGTAAGTACTTTGAATTAGAGTTTGAAGTGGAGAAAGTACCTCCATAAAGGTATATGCAATAAGCATGGTTACCGAAACGAGAACTAACACAAACCAACGTGCGGCTGCGCTATCTCTTAACGTTTGTTTAATTGTGTTCATAATAACGTAGTTATTTTTTAAGATTTAAACTATTTTGTTTAAGTGATTTATTCTAAAGCTTGCTAAATTAAGATTAATCCCGATAGAAACAAAAAGCATTGGGCAGCTTTAACTTATCTATATTGATTCCACATTTCAGGCTTGTAAGACAGATAATCCTTATATTTGAGGTGATTCTTATTTTAAATAAACCTGATGAATACATTAACGGAAAATGCTGGTTTGTATACCGATTTTTATGAACTAACAATGGCTCAAGGCTATTACTTAAGTGGTAAAGAACAAGAAAATACTGTTTTCGATTACTACTATCGAACCAATCCGTACAAAGGAGGATATCTTGTATTTTCAGGCCTTTACGATCTTTTAAAGATTTTACAAAACTTTAAGTATGAGCCTAAAAACATAGCGTTTTTAAGAAAGGTTGGTTTACGGGAGGAGTTCCTGAACTACTTGAAGAATTTTAGGTTTACAGCCACCATTTACAGCGTTTGCGAGGGTGAAGTGGTATTTCCAAACGAACCCATTGTTCGGGTCGAAGGAAATATTATCGAAGCTCAGTTAATAGAAACCCTATTGCTTAACTATCTTAATTTTCAATCGCTTATAGCAACAAAGGCTTGTCGTATTAGAAATGTTATTGGAGAAAAAGCTTTCGCTGATTTTGGTTTGAGAAGAGCGCAAGGACTTGGTGGTGTGCATGCTTCGCGTGCAGCTGTTATTGGAGGTGCCGATACAACTTCGAATGTATACAGTGGTTTTAATTACGATATCCCGGTAACGGGAACACAGGCACATGCTTGGGTGCAAAGTTTTGAGGATGAGTTGGAAGCTTTTAGAAAATACGCCGAAATAAATCCTGCAAGCACGGTTCTGTTGGTAGACACGTACAATACGCTAAAATCGGGAATTCCTAATGCAATTGTTGTTGCAAAAGAGTTAGAAGAAAAAGGGAATAAACTCATTGGCATTCGATTAGACAGTGGTGATTTGGCTTATTTAAGTAAGAAAGCCAGAAAAATGTTAGACGATGCTGGCCTTGAATATGTGCAAATTTTTGCTTCGAATCAGTTAAACGAATATGTAATTAAAAGTTTGAATGAACAGGGAGCAAAAATTGATGGATATGGCATTGGAACCGAATTGGTGACAGGAAAAGATACCGGAGCTTTGGATGGAGTTTATAAACTGGTTGAAAACAACGGAAGTCCACGTTTGAAAATATCTGAAAATATTGAAAAAATTACGATGCCGGGACGTAAAAAATTAATGCGCTATTTCGATTGGGAAGGCATGTTTTTTCGCGATGGAATTTTACTTGCCGATGAAAATAATACAGACAAAATTTACCACCCTTTCCACAAAGATAAAAACACTGATATTAGCAATTGTACTGCCGAAGAGCTAACGCAAAAGGTAATGGAAAATGGAGAAATTTTGATCGAAAATAAAACACCTGGTGAGATCAATCAATACCTAAAACAAAGATTCAATCAGCTGCCTGATGAACACAAGCGTTTTATTAGTCCACACATTTATAAAGTGGGGATATCAGAGAAACTGCTTAATTTAAGGGACAGTATGCTTAAAGATATCAGAGAGAAGATAAAATGAGTCTTGAAATTAAAAGTACTTAAAGTTGAAACCTATATTAACTTATAACTTAAGGCACTTTAAACTAAACAATACCAATGAACACACTCGATAGCAAAATAATCCGTCCAACTTTACTGCTTGACAAACAAAAATGCATTGCCAATATCGAAGCTATGATTGCAAGAGCCAAGAGAGCGAATGCCCAATTGCGCCCTCATTTTAAAACACACCAATCTGCCGAAGTAGGCAATTGGTTTAAAGAAAGAGGTATTGAGTGTATCGCTGTTTCGTCGTTGCAAATGGCAAAGTACTTTGCTGATAACGGATGGACAGACATTACAGTAGCAATTCCGATTAATGTTCGGGAAATCGATTTGATCAATGAATTGGCATCTAAAATTCAATTAAATCTACTTGTTGAATCGCGGGAAAGCATACTCTTTCTAGAATCGGAGCTGAAACATTCGGTTGATATTTATATTAAAGTTGATACTGGCTACCAGCGATGTGGTATTCCTTCAGAAGCAATTGGTTCCATTAAAATCTTAATTGATTTAATAAAGGCAACCGACAAACTAAATTGCAAAGGTTTTCTTGCCCATTCCGGACATAATTACAATGCTAAAGATCAAAAGGATATTCATAAAAATCATAGTAAAACATTACTCGATTTAAATGAATTAAAAGATACTTTCAGAAAAGAAATTCCAAATATTGAAGTGTCTTTGGGCGATACGCCTGCATGTAGTATTAGTGAAGAATTCTATGGTATAGATGAGATTCGACCAGGTAACTTTGTCTTCTTTGACATTATGCAATATGTTTTGGGTTCGTGCGAAGAGAATGAAATTGCTGTTGCAATGGCTTGTCCGGTTATAGCAAGGAACATTGACAGAAACGAATTGGTAATTCATGGTGGTGGTGTGCATTTCTCCAAAGAATTTATTGAGGCTGATGATGAAGGCACCAAGTTATTTGGAAGTTTGGTTCGAATTACCAAAAATGGCTGGAGTGAAATATTAGGAGGTGGTTTTCTGGCAAGCATTTCACAAGAACATGGAATTATTCGTTGCAATGATATTTTGTTTGATGAATTTACAATTGGCGATATCATAGGAATTTTGCCGGTTCACTCATGTATGACAGCTAATTTGATGAAAGATTTTCTTTCTACCGAGGGAGATTGGATTAAAACGATGAATAGTTAGCTGTTTTAAGCGAAGTATCAAGATGATTTTAATGATGCAAAAAATACGGTTCCGTATGATTTATGCGAATCAAGAGTTGAAAATATCATGAAAAGGACAAGCATATTATTCAATATGCAAGCCGTTATTCCCGGGAATTTCAAATTCTCGGATATGGAGTTTGAGATATTTATCTCGGCCTGAACATGCGAAATTATAAATTTCTTGCTCATTTTACCTCAAATTGCAAATCTGAGGCAGCTTTAATTCAACCCTTGACTCCAATTAGTAATCAATACTCAATAACCTGAGTTCGATTAAAAATATTGTCACAGTTTGCACTGATTTTGAGTAAATAGAATCGTTAATTCGAACAATATTAGCGACAATTTGTTTCTTTGGAAAGAGATATTACAACAGGTATGAATTATCGAGCATATATCGAAAAGTTTAAAATTTCCAGAATTAAAAAAGCAATTGTTACAGAAATAACAGCTGCCGAAAATTCCAATTCAGTAATTGCACTTTCTCTGGCTTTGGGAGCATTTATTGCTTTCTCTCCAACTTGGGGATTTCAAACCGCATTGGCAATTTCATTGGCTGTATTGCTACGCCTTAACAAAGTTCTGGTTTTGGTAACAGTAAATATTAGTAGTATTCCACCAATAATTCCTTTAATTCTTCTTGCTGGTTATCAAACCGGAGCTTTTGTGTTTACAGGCCATTTTCAGACCGAAGTTCCAAATCTAATGAATCTAAAAACACTTGGAGAAAACTATTTGCAATTTGCATTGGGATCATTAATTGTGGCCTCTGGTGTGGGACTTGTGTTTTATTTGATGATATTCTTTTTGCTGAAGAGATTTAGGTAAGCTACTTGCTAAGGACATATCTAAAATCATCTGAGGATTATTTCTTAGCATAAACTCAGGCTAGCAGCCGTTTCTCTTCTTTACCCTGAACTAAAAATGTTTTTGCCTTTAAGGCAAGGTATACTCAATACACATAGCTTTTCGGGTTTTTCGCTCTTTCTTTTTCCCTTTCCCTGCTTCAAAATTTTAAACCGTAGCTACGGCTATGCTTGAAAATTTTGACTTGATAAAGAAAAAAATAAATTCGCCAAAATTCCCGA
>JAOARS010000468.1 GCA_025210415.1 Marinifilum sp.
ATAGAATAAGAATCGGGTTCTCAATAGCAAAGAATTCGTACCCCGAACTCCAGTCGGAGCACGAAACTGATAAGAATAAAATTAGTGAATAACTTTAAATACAAATCGGTATTATATTGCAATGCGATTTTTATTTGATGCAACTTTTGCTTGGGATTCCAACTTGAGTTCGGATTCTCAATAAAATAAGAATCGGGTTCTCAATAGCAAAGAATTCGTACCCCGAACTCTAGTCGGAGCACGAACTTTAGGCACTTATAACTTTAAATACTTTAGGCACTTTTAACTTTATTCCTTTTGCCTACTAAAATCAACATAGTAACTATTTTTATCTACCCATTATAAATCATACGGAACTTAAATAAATCACAGTTAGAACATGAACCTTCTAATTGGGTTTGGTTTTTAACTTCGGTCAACAATTTTACTGATTTTAGCATCTGTGAAAACAAATTCTGATTGTCCTTTGAGTTGTAAACGATCACCTGCTTTCATTCCATTTGGCAAATCGATCGCTAAAATGGCTTCGTATTTAATCTCAACTACAATTTTATCAATCTGAATGTCCCACTGCCTGATGCTTTGGTGTCGTTTGCTGAAATGTTTCGCTGCCTCCTCTGCTTGTTTTTTAAACTCACCAATTCCTTCGGTTCTTAAATTCTGTATTCCTTCCGAAAAGTTCTCAAAAACAATATCCTCATGCAAATTTGCAATCATTCCTTCTATATCGAACTGGTTATAGGCTTTAAGGTAATTTTCTATCAAGTCTTTTTGTTGATTCATTGTGTTGCTATTAAAATCTTATGATCTGAAACTACAAAACTAAAAACACGACACCAAATGTAAAGCAATGATTTTCATAAACTTTTGCCTCTACTTAAGTTATTTCGTAAATTTAATAACAGGCCGACAATCATAGAATATTTCTATTCTTTAGAGCACTTCCAAAAAGTAATTCTTCTCAGCTTCTAACCAATTAAAACTTATTTTATGGATATTCTACTAATTTTAATATCAGCCATAGCAGTTTTCTTCTTTGCAGGCATCAGAATTATTTTTGAATACAAACGAGCTTTAAAGTTCCGATTTGGGAAATACATTAAAATCCTGAATCCTGGCTTTCGCTGGATCATTCCAATTGTTGAAACGGTTAATATTGTTGATATTCGTGTGATTACCATCAATATCGATTCGCAGGAAGTAATGACTGAAGATAATGTTCCTTGCAGCATTGATGGTGTTGTTTTCTTTAAAATCGATGATCCCGAAAAGGCAGTTTTGGAGGTGGAAGAATACAAGTTTGCCATTATGCAATTGGCTCAAGCCGCTTTGCGCGATGTTTGTGGTAAAGTTGAGCTTGACACCATTTTATCGAAACGAGAAGAAATGGGGAAAAACATCAAGACCATTGTTGAGAAAGAAACTCAGGAATGGGGAATCGTTATTATTGATGTAAAGATTAAAGACATTCAGTTGCCAGAGAATATGCGCCGTATGATGGCCAACCAGGCCGAAGCTGAACGATCGAGAAGAGCTCGTGTAATTTTGGCATTGGCCGAAGAGGAGGCTGCTGAAAATCTATTGTCGGCTGGTAAATTAATTGATAAATCACCCTCGGCCATTAAGCTGAGATTGTATCAGACTCTGGCCAATATTGCTTCGGAGAAAAATTCCACAATTTTGTTCCCTTTTCCTGAGGAGGTATTGCCTCGTAATACCAAGGAATTGGAAAGTGATTCGAAACCTGAAAAGGCTAAAAGCAAAAAGGACAAGAAGTAGATGCATTAAAACTCTCTCTGATCAAATACAGTGAGAGTTTTAATCTTTGATTATTCGGCTAATAAACTTTTCTCTTTCGATTTAATGATTTCAATAGCCTTAAAGATCAAGATAATTTCCAATAATTCTACAGGAATAATAATTATCATACCTATAAACGATAAAATGATAGTAAGAAAAAAACATGCGGCAATAATTTGTAATATGCCGGCATAACTTGCTATCATGCCCAATGAAGGTTTTAGTCTGAGAAGTGCAATACCATAAATCATCCCTATTATTCCGAAAGATACAGATGCAGCAAATAAAATAAACTCTCTTTCAAATGATTCGTAAAAAACAGATGCAATATCATAACCGATAAGCAGTATGTTGAAACCTACCAGTATGCCTGTAACTATTTTTAAAAGGTAATTTTTAAATATACCTCCAATAAGAATAAAACCTCTTAAAAAAAACAGCACCGAAATTAAAACTGTTACTTTTAAAATTACATATCCATAATTGCTAAAAATCATTTCTGCTTCGCGATACCTATAATATTCTGCTGTTACTTCTAAAAAACCCAATATGAAATAACAAATTCCGAATATGCATGCAATATATAATTGCTTAATTAAAAATTTAGAGGGTTTGCTTGTGTCAATTTCAATCAGCATGAGGTTTCGGAGCCATATTGTCAAATAGTTAAAAACTCCATCTTTCTGATTGGTTTGAATATTTTCAAGATCGTAATCCAGTGCATCAAGTATGGCTTTAACCGTATAGGTTCTAGGTTCTACATCACCTGATTCAATTCTTTGAATGGTTCGAACACTTATATTGCATTTGGCAACAAGTTCTTCCTGAGTAAGTCCTTTCTCTAATCTTAACTCAACTATTTTTTGTCCAAGTTCCGGTTGTTTCATGCTAATCGATTTTTTGTTTTCAAGCAATTTTACGGCTAAGTGATAAATTGTCCAAAAAATTAAACCGAACTTTACCCGACATTAACCCGACACTTCGCATATTTAACTGTAAAAAAGCATTTTATAATTGAATTAATATCAACAAAAAATCCCCTAACAGAATGAACTGCCAGAGGATTGATGAAGTTTAACTTTATTCTAATCTACCTCTATTATCATTGCTGATTTGGCTGGAACTTCCATTTTGTCAAACAGTTTAATATTCTCACCTGAGATGATATCTTTTCCGATTTGGTTGCCATTCAACATTTCATGATATCTTTTCATATCCAATTGAACCGCTTCTTTATTTTTATTCAGAATTACCATTACTTTTCCGTTATCGGTATATCTAAAGTAAGAGTACACTCCCAAATTGGGTGCATAATGC
>JAOARS010000469.1 GCA_025210415.1 Marinifilum sp.
ACGTATATCAGCATGTACAATCTCATATTATATATGATACAAAAGATGCTCCAACAAGTAATACCATTTTGAAAATGAAGTGAGCTATATTGATAATTTGGTATCATGCCGATGTAATAATTCATTACTGTTTAAATGTGAATTTATTATTGAATTTTTGATATTTTTTATGTATCATGTAGATATCTTTTCCACATGTACCAATGAAAAAAATCACTATCCTATATTTACTTGTATTTGGCTATTTGAGCACAATTGCTCAAAATGCAGAAATCAACAAATTAAAGAGTCAATTGTTTCAAATTGATCCAAATAATTCTGAAAAGGTTGACCTTTTTACCGATTTGGCAAATGAATACCTTCAAGTTAATTTAGATACTGCCTTGCAGTTTGCAAACAAGGCACTAACCTTATCTAAAAATATTAACTACAAAAAAGGCATTGCCAAAAGCAATAGGTTAATTGGTATTTACCACTACTATCAATTCAATTATTCAAAATCAATCGAATTTTATACCAATTCGTTAAAGATTTATAATGAAATCGGGTTTTCTGGTGATCAAGCCAAATCTCTGTTCAACATAGGGCTAAGTTATTGGAAACAAAACTTTCATGAACAAGCTTTAGAATATTACAAAAAATCACTAAAAATCTTTAAAGAACTAAAAAACAAGGCATACGAAGCTGAATGCCTAAATAACATTGGACTCATTTATTGGAATCTTGGTGAATTTAACAAAGCTCTGGATCATTATAATAACTCTCTTGCAATATTCGAGGAGCTAAAAAATCTTACCGGCATTTCCCGTTGCTTATTTAATATCGGACAAATATATCTGCAAAGAGGCGATCATCCTTCTGCTCTTAAATACTGCAACAAATCTCTTCTTATTGTTGAGGAATTAGATGATAAAGTAAGAATTGCAACGCGTAGAAATTTTATTGGATTAATTCATTTCAATCAAAAAAATTATCCTCAAGCAATTGAAAATTACTCCAAATCGTTACGCATAAATCAAAAACTTGGAAACCAAGAGGGGATTGCTTCTTGTTTGAACAATTTAGGTCTTGTGTATTGGAAAAGTGAAAAGCTAAATCTCGCAATTGAAAGTTGCAACAAGGCTTTGAAAATTTTTAAGGAAATTAAATACAAAGGGGGACTTTCGGATGCATTTTACAATATCGGATTAATACAGTTGGATAAACAAAACGACAAGTTGGCACTTAAATATCTTTATGATGCACTAAATGTAAGTGAAACCATTGAAGACAGAGAGAGAATAAGTTATATTTTATCTGGCATTGGTACTGTATACCTATCGACAAATGAGCATGAGAAAGCTCTACATTATTCTCAAAGAAGTTTAGCAATAGTAGATACTCTGGGCTTTCTTATTAAACAAAGAGATGTTCGAAAACAGTTATCAGATATTTATGCAAAAATGGAGGATTATAACAATGCATATTCGAACTATGTTTTGTATAAAAATCTTAATGACAGCATTTTTAATGAAAACAAAATAAAAAAACTGGCAATATTAGAATATCAGTATGAACTTGATAAAGACAAACAAATTATTGCCATGGAACAAAATAAGAAGGATATAATAAGTGCCGAAAAATCGAAACAACAAAAGTTATTAAGCACAATTTTTATTTTAGGCTTTATTTTAATGACCGCACTGGCAGTAATCACATTCAATAATTTTATAAAAAAACGAAAAGCAAATGCATTATTAGCCATGCAAAAAGAGCATATTGAAAATGCCAATAAAATTTTAACCGTTCAAAAGAAAAAAATCCATAAAATTGCTCGGGATCTTTCAGTTGCTAATAAAACAAAAGACAAGTTCTTCTCTATAATTGCACACGATTTAAGAAGCCCAATGGCTAACATCATGAGTTTTGGAGAGCTCTTGTGTGAGGAAAGCAATGAAATTGGCAAAGCCAACAAGAAAAAGTTTTTGCAAATAATAACCGATGAAGCCAAAATGACTTTCAGTTTATTGGATAATTTATTACTATGGGCAAGTTCCAATACGGGAAGAATCAGTATTCATCCCGAAGCCATTATTATTAACGAAATAGTGTTTGAAAACTTAAATTTCTTTAAAGCAATTGCCAGTGCCAAAAATATACGGCTAAAAAACTCCTTAAAGATTAAAATTGAAGCTTTTGCAGATTATGATATGATTAATACAGTTGTTAGAAATCTTCTGTCTAATGCCATAAAGTTTACGCCTGCCAATGGTAGCATTGAAATCTTGGTAAGAAAATGTATTAACAATATGACTGAAATTGGAATATCCGATTCAGGAATAGGAATTAAACCAGAAATATTGTCAAAACTTTTTGAAGATAATTCACACATCACCACACTTGGTACCAATAATGAAAAGGGATCAGGCCTAGGCTTGCAACTGTGCAAAGAGTTTATTAAAAAAAACAATGGAAAAATTTATGCTGAGAGTGAACCCGGAATTGGTACAACATTCTGGTTTTCATTACCTGTTAGCAAATAAGTATCATTCCCTTAATCAAACGAATAAGCCAGAGAAAACACATTGGAATATCGTGCGATGGATTGATCTCCTACATCGGTTAATGCATAATCTAAACGGAAGTTTTTGTAATTGATTCCCAATCCCAAGTTGGGCTGAAAAGCCCAGCTTTTGCTGTTGTTGAAATCGGTTTCTTCCTGAAAGTTGTTTACGCCTGCTCGCAAGAAAATAAACTTTTTGAATGAGGCTTCGATTCCCATGTGAGGATCGATACTTATTGGGTCGCCTTGTACCAAAACGTTTCTTTTGCCATCGAAGGTTAAATCGGTATTGAATTCGGCAAGCAAGGCAAATTTATCTGACAATTGAAACTCTTTGCTCACACCCAAAATCAATTTTGGCAAGCTTAGCTCAGTAGAATTTTCAGGTATTTCGTTACCAGTTACTGCAAAAACCTCTTCCAACTGATCGGTTTTAAACACCCAAGAATTAAAAGTACTTGTGGCATCGCGCAAAAGTGCACCAAATTTCCAGGATGATCTGCTATAAGTAGCCGCCAAATCGATACCAAAACCATAAGCAGAGGCAAAATCGCCCGTATGTCGGTAAATCAGTTTCACATTACCACCAACATCCAATCCTTTAATTCCTGTTTTTCGTGCATAAGAAATCAGCAAGGCATAATCGGCCGATGTAAAGGTTGTAATTCTATCGTAACGTAGGTTTCCTTCGTTATCTATCAACTCCAACGTGTTTGGAATATCATCAACTCCAAAACGAATCAGACTAAAAGCAATGGCACTTTCCTGATTCAATTTTATCGATAAGCCAGCATAATCGTAAGCCGATAATCCTCCAAAATATTCAGCATGCATGGCTGCCATATCGTATTTATTATCGATTGTAACCAATGAGGCAGGATTCCAATAGGCCGCCTCAACATTAGATTGTGATGCAACGCTTGCATTTCCCATGGCAAAAGATCGGGCACCGACTCCTATCGAAAGAAATTCGTTACTATATGTAGGAACTGAAGTTTGCGCAATAGACAAACTACAAAATTCTAATATTAAAAAGAGTGTGAGTAATACTCGCATATTGTACAATTCTAGAATCATAAAAATAATATGCTTTTTTTAATCTGTTGCATAATAGCTGTGATTATACCATTTCATTGATAAAATTATTGCTTGTTTTTACTGCTTAAATCGCAGTAGCTGTTTCTTTTTATTCATTCATAATTTTATCGGGTATCCGTGAGATCATTTCGTTCGGTTCTGTTGATGCTACTTTTTACACACAAATATTGAGACACTATAATTATCAATTTATTCACCTCACTTTCGATTTGAGTTTTCCCTTTTAAGGGAAAATGTCGACAGGCAAAAGGGTGAAATTTTAAAATGCATATCCAAAACACTCCTTTTCCTGTCGGGATCTCCCCTGAAAAGAGAGAATTCCAGAATTAATTGTTCCCATCTTATTTTGTGTTTCGTTTCAACTCTAAAATAAATGTGAGTAAAGAGTAACCATTGATAAGAAAGTAAAGAAGCTGAATCGAAAAATTCGCTTATTTTTGTGAATCTATAAACAAAACAGAAAGCATGAGTATTGTAAAACACATCCCAAACACCATTACCTGTTTAAATTTATTTTCGGGCTGTACGGCAAGTTTACTAGCTGTTGAAGGCCACTTGGTTATTGCTGCTGTACTGATTATTGTTGCAGCAGTTTTCGACTTTTGCGACGGTCTGTCTGCCAGATTATTGAAGGCATATTCGCCAATGGGTAAGGAATTGGATTCGCTTGCAGATATGGTTAGTTTTGGATTTGCTCCAGGAGTAATTGCTTTAGGCTATTTAAAATATGGCGTTTTAGGTGATGTTCATGCAGATTTTAATCCCACGGTTTTGGAAGCATCTCAAATGGCTATCCTGTTATCGGCTTTTATTATTCCTGTTTTCTCTGGTTTAAGATTGGCTAAATTTAATATTGACACTCGACAGACAGAATCGTTCATAGGTGTTAACACACCAACAAATGCTATGTTTTGGGCATCGATACCACTTGTTTTGCATTTTGGCGAGTATCCATTTTTACTGGAATGGTTATCAAACCCATTGTACATTATCATCGCAATTGTAATAACTTCTTTGTTATTGGTTGCTGAAATACCAATGTTTGCATTAAAAGTTAAAAACCTAAGTTGGCAGGATAACAAGATTAGATATCTGTTCTTAATGAGTTTGATTCTCTTGGCCGTATTGGTTAAATGGCTGGCAATTCCGCTTGTTATTTTTGTTTACATCTTGTTTTCGGTAATTGATAATCTTACGAAGAATAAATAAAAGACTAGAATAAATAAAAACGCCGCAAAGTTGATTTGCGGCGTTTTTCATTTCTATATCTTGCTTGGCTCTTTTTTACTAAAGTATCTTTCGAAGAACAGGTAGCATGAGTACAATGTTACAATGGCTAGGAAAAATATTCCCGCTCTTTCCCATGCATTCAAATGAAATATATCAGCAAAACTTTCCTTTTCGATGTATTTTAATGATATAAAGAATGCCAATCCATTATTTAAGGCATGAATAAGTATACACAGTATAAGCGATTTTGTTTTCCAATACAGATAACCAATTGCAATGCCGGCAATAAAAGC
>JAOARS010000470.1 GCA_025210415.1 Marinifilum sp.
AAAAATTTAACAGGTTTTGAAAATGAGATCAGCACCAGGGCAATGGTGTTGAGCCAATACAACAATCGTGTTAAGAGGGTACAACAATCGTGTTAAGAGGCTACAACAATCGTGTTAAGAGGGTACAACAATCGTGTTAAGTGGTTACAACAATCGTGTTAAGGAGGTACAACAATCGTGTTAAGGGGGTACAACAATTGTGTTAAGAGGGTACAACAATCGTGTTAAGGGGGTACAACAATCGTGTTAAGAGGGTGCAACAATCGTGTTAAGAGGGTACAACAATCGTGTTAAGAGATAAAGCAATGAGATTAGGAGGAAGGGGCAATGGATAAGGGAGTTGTCAAAAGGTAATCAATAATACCCGCTATTGGGTCAAAACAAATAAAAAGTAGAAGTATGAATACGAATGAGAAAACAGTTTATGAACAATTAATCCGGTTAATTGCATTTAAAAATGAGCATGAAGAAGAATTGAAAGCCGTACCATTATTGTGGTTAATGCTTGAAGATGCTGTGGCTTATTATTCCAGGTTGGTACTCTTGTTGCAGGAAGAGGATAAAAGTAGTAAGATTCTGACTATTAAGAAAGAAAATTCTTTTAATGATTTGATCGGGGAAGCAGCCAATGTAGAAGGCATGCTCAGTAGTTATGGGAATTATAAGCATTTCATTCCTTTTCAGAATATTGAGGACTGTAAAAAGACAGATTTGAACAGGGCCCGTGATGAGGATGTGATCATCAATGTGCAAAATATGGTGACCGTGATCAAGGATGCTCCGGCAGAAAGGGTCGAAGCTGGAGTTTCTGACGAGCGTCTGGCTGCTTTGGAAGGAAAGATAGCTACTGCTCAGGATAATTTATACGGACCTAAGGAGTTTCGATTGCAGCAACATGATGTGGGGGTTCGTATTGAAAAAGAGCTGAATGGCTTCAAAGCCTTATTGAATAATTCGATAAAACCCAATTTGCAATCGAACTTCGCAGATAGCAAGCCAGAACTATATGCTGCATTTTTAAATGCGATACATATTGATGCCTTACACAAAAAGACCAAGGTGCTTACGGGTAGTTTTAAAAATGAGCAAGGCGAACCGGTGAGCGATGTTTGGATAAAGCTGGATGATGAGAAAGCAGTGAAACGGGGAGGTAAAAAGGGGCTGTTCTATTTTTACAATGTACCACCGGGGCAACATACACTGGTATTCAGCAAAAAATCCTACAACGAAGAGAAGAGGGTATTTATGCTAGAGGCCGATCATACCATGAACTTTGACATTGTTTTTACATTGAAAGAAGTAGTGGTGGAAAGTGATGCAGATGCTTAAATGGAGTATAAAAATATGATTAGTATAGTTTGTATTGAATTGTAAGAAAAAGTTCGAAAAGAAAAAGCCTGGAGATTTAAAAGTCTTTGGGCTTTTTAGATTGTTTGGTTTTGAATATTAGTTTGATATATGTAGTTTGGAATAGTTCATGGTTTATTCATGCTTTATAATTATATGTTTTTATGTGTTGTAAAAAAAAACTAAACAGTTTGCGAGGATTCATTAATAATATTTCTACATTTGTATCGCATTTGGTTTCTATGGTACTGCAAAGTATCGCGGAATTAAAAGGGAATACCGTTTGAACCGGTAACAGTTCCCGCTGCTGTGAAGCTCAATAAAAGCTTTAGATAAATGAACCATTGTCCGCCTCAGGGGGATGAGAAGGAATCTAAAGTGAGATAAGTCAGAAGACCTGCCAATGTAACATAGATTTTACAGTCTGCGGTGAACAGGCTAATGATCAATCACGATGTAAAAATGGCGTTCTGCCTACATTGTTGCTGTAAAATCTACTATTTAAAAAACAGTGACAATGAATAGTTTAAACAGTTCATAGGCATTTGGTAATCACAAGGAAAAAATCCTTGATAAAGGAATTCTTCCGTGGATATCTAATCTGGACAAGCTTGGAAGTTAAAAGTTCCCTGCCAGAGGATTAAAAAAGTGAGATTCCCCTTCGCTTCAAAGGTTTAAAACCTCAAATTGATGCAGTGTTAATTTAAAATGTTTTACCAAAAAAACACAACTTTCCTATAAGTTCGGAACAAAATCATTCCTGATTTTTATTCGGGAGCCTGTCCCAAATTATCGGGGAATATCAGAAGTAAGACATTAAATTGGTATTGAGATATGACTAATGAGTATTAAGACGAAAACCGCAAGCGGGATAAGAAGTAAATATTTTAGACAAAATGATGGTCGGTTTTGATTGTAAGTAATTAGTTTAAAGTGCTTCACTAAAATAGAAAATACGAAAAGTAAGATGAGTAAATAAAAAAAGGAACAGCAGAATGTTTTGGCGAACGCTGCTGTTCCTCGAGTCAAACACAATTATTGAATAATTAACAATTGTATTATGAAACAAATGTACATTTTTATTGCCACATTTCTATGTTGCAGTATGAGCTTGATTGCTCAAAATAATGAAGTTTTTTGGCAAAGACAGAAAATGAAATCAAACCAAAGGATTTCATTAAAAAGCGCTTCATCAAGTGATATTGTATACCATAACGGGTATGCAAAAAATGAAAATTTTTCAACACTTCCTTTTATTTATGATGTAGTAGATGATGTAATCTATCATTATACCGATGGCAAGGTGATTGGTTACAATACACAAACCAAAACAAATGTATTTGAAAGCCAAACATTAAATGTTTTTAGTCATTACTCTTCATGGCTAGAGGTTGATACGCAAAACAATTGTATTTACTACGGATTTACTATTTATGGAGATACAGATGATCGTATTTATAAAGTAGATAAAACAGATGGTAGCTGGGAACATGTGGCTACACTGGCGTGTAATTTCGACGCTGAGGTTTATAAAGGAACTTTATATGTGTCAGGGCTTGGTTATAGCAACTGGAACGGCCAAAATGATACTAACAGTATTTGGAAGGTAGACTTAACAGGTAATAACAATCATAAAAAGTTAATTACCATACCTGGTAATAGTTGTGGTTTAGCTATTAATTCACATGGAGATATCGTTTGTGGTAGTTATGATATTCCCAATGGGGGATACGGTGTTTATTATTGGGCTGCAAGTATGATTGATTTCGCTCAAAAACAAAATATAATACTTGATACAAGTACAGCGACAACTCTTGCTAAACTCAAATCTGGTATATATGATTGTGAATTCGATGCCGGTGATAATTTGTATTGGAACATGAATAATTTCTCTACAGGCAGTAGTTTAAATAAATGGAATTGTCAAACGGGTTCTGGCAATAATGCTATAACTGTTTTTACTCAAACAGCAGGAGGTTGGCTAAGTATGATCAAATCATCCGGTAATTTATCACAGGGAGGAAAAGCTAATTTGGTATATGTCGCCGGGACAAAAGAAGGATTACTTTCTATTTATAAAAACCAATCTGCCAGCAAAAAATTAAAGAGTGCAGATGGTTCAGTACAAAATATAGCTAAGGTATATGATTATACACCGGCACCTGGTCAGTTTGTAAATCAAGAAGGCTTTGGTACACTAAAAGGGGCACAAGGATTATGCGATGGTTCTAATAAACTACTTACACTGGGTGCGTGGGGAGGTTATGTTGTTGTTGGTTTTGACCAACCTATTAAAAATCATCCTGACAATCCTTATGGTGTTGATTTTACTATTTTTGGCAACGCTTTTCTGGGCAGTAGTGAACCTGGAATTGTTCAGGTAATGAAAGATGTTAATGGTAATGGTAAGCCTGATGATATCTGGTATGAATTAAAAGGTAGTTCACATTATTTTCAGTCGACTAAATACAATTACGAAGTAACTTATAGTAATCCAAATTCCTTAGCTGATGTACCTTATTTAACTAGTGATGCCAAGAATGGGGTTGTGAAATATATGTCCGACTATTATAAACAACAACATTATCCTTTAAAAGAAAATTTCCCGGATATTGATCAGAAAAGCTATTCGCTTCAGGGATCTAAGCTATTAAGTAAGACCGGTCAGGATAATTTTGTGATCAATTATTATATGGATTTTGGTTATGCTGATAATTATTCAAGTGTTGCAGGTGCTGATCCGTCAAAGCCCGATAACCCATACACATTAGATGTACAAGAGGGATGTAAAGGTGATCCATTTGATATTGATTGGGCCATTGATTCGAAAGGTAACCACGTTAATTTAGATCAAATAGATTTTGTACGTGTTTATAATGGAGTGCTACAGCACGGTGGTTGGTTAGGTGAAGTGAGTACAGAAATTAAACAGATTTCTTCAGTTTTACCTAATGCAAGTATTAAAGGCGTTACAGATGTTATCATTACATCACATCCACTTGTGTATGGACGATTCCCAGTTCAGAAAACGTTTAAATGGTACAAGAATGAAACTTATCAATTTGAAAGTTATCTTATCAGTAGGGGGCGTTTGAATGATAATCAGAATATTACTTGGACTTCCAGTGCACCCGAAGTTGCTTCAATTACGAGTAATGGAGCTTTAACCGGTCACAAAACGGGTACCACTACTCTTACTGCAGTTTGGGCAGGAAATAGTAAAATAAAAAGAACTCTAAAGATTGAGATTACTGCTGACCCGATGCCGGTAGGGACAAACAAAGGGGCTAACCCTAAGATTCCTACAGCAATCGAACCATTACCATCTGTACAACAACAGGTATATATTCATCCTGCGCCAGTCAAAGATATGGCATATATTAGTAATGTGAACAATGCTACTATCCAGATATATAATATTAGTGGAAAACTTGTTCAGAAACTACAGAATTATAGAAATGGTCAAAAGATAAACCTTAATAATTTGACAAAGGGACTTTATATTGTCAAAATATTGGATGAAGGTAAAACATCAACTCTAAAATTCCTGAAAGAGTAGTTTAGTTTGTTTTCTCTATTAAATTGCCGTGTGCCTTGGGAATCATTTCCAAGGCACATGGAATAATATCTTTACTTAATTACACTGGATAACTTGGAGCACCAATGCTGACAAAATAGCAATTTATAATGTGACTAAGTTATAATTATCTCTTTCCTTCCGGTTGATCATGAAACCAACTGGCAGGATTTTATATCGCAAAAAGACTGACAAGTCAGAAACTGATGATCAAAACATTTACTTCCTTATTATTGTTTTTAGCAGGCTTGCCTTTTTACATAACATCTCAAAGCAAGCTTGACAGTGTACAACACATCACTGAAGTAATAGTGGCTGCTCCACAATCAACATCTAAAGCAATAATTCCGGCACAACAGCTCGAAGGTACTCAATTGAAAGCGCTCAATAGCTTATCAGTAGCTGATGCCATTCGTTATTTTGCCGGTGTGCAAATTAAAGATTATGGCGGTATTGGTGGATTAAAAACGGTAAACATTCGCAGTATGGGCACCAACCATATGGGAGTGTTCTATGATGGTATTCAATTGGGGAATGCCCAAAATGGCCAGATCGACCTCGGGAAATTTTCTTTGGATAATATTGAGAGTATTTCGCTGTATAACGGTCAGAAGAGTGATATCTTCCAGCCTGCCAGAGATTATGGCTCATCCGGTTCGATTTATTTAAAATTCCGACGGCCACAATTTGAAGAAAACGAAAACCAGCACTTGAAAGCTACTTTCCGCACAGGATCGTTCGATCTGGTGAACCCTTCCATTCTTTATGAACGAAAACTAACTAATAAAATAGACGCATCATTCAATGCTGAATACATTTATTCATCGGGGAAATACAAATTTCGTTATAAACGGGTATTACCCGGTAGTGGCAAAGTAGCTTACGACACCACAGCGACCCGTAAAAATGGTGATATTCATGCCTTACGCTTAGAAGGTGGTTTGTACGGTCATATGGACGATGGCCATTGGGAACTAAAAACTTATTATTACGATTCTGAGCGGGGTATTCCGGGAGCTATTGTTAATAATCGTTGGATGAACTCTCAACGCCAATGGGATACTAATTTTTTTGTGCAAGGTGGCTGGCGTAAGATGATTAGCGAGCGATACGACCTGATGTTAAAAATAAAATATGCCAACGATAAAATGCGCTACCTTAATCCTGATCCCACTTTGATGTATATTGATAATACTTTTCGACAACAGGAATTTTATACTTCATTGGCGCAAAAATATCAACTGACTGAATGGTGGGATATTTCAGTGTCGACCGATTTGCAATGGAATTGGCTACGTTCCAATTTAGATGGATTGGTTTATCCTACACGACGCTCAACCCTTGTTGCATTGGCTTCAGCCCTCGATTTGGGTAAGGTTAAAGGCCAGGCAAGTGTTCTGGGGACATTTATCGATGAAAAAATTGATGCATCTAATGAACAAAGTGCCAGCTCGGCTCCCGACAAAGAGGAGATAACACCAGCGATATTCTTCTCATATGCTCCTTTTAATAACCACGATCTCACTTTTAGAGCTTTCTATAAGCATATTTTCCGCATGCCCACATTCAACGACTTATATTATACCGACATTGGCAACATTAAACTTGAGCCGGAATATACTTACCAATACAACCTGGGTTTTAAATATTCACGAAACAACCCTAATAAGACATTGGTAAACTGTATGCTGCAGGCAGATGGCTATTACAACAAAGTAACAAATAAAATCGTAGCTGTGCCCAAAGGAAGCGGGATGTATCGTTGGATGATGATGAACCTGGGAAAAGTGGAAATACGCGGTATTGATGCGATTGCAGCTGCAACGTTTAAATGTCCTTATGAAATTTTGCTTAATCTGAAAGGCACTTATACTTACCAGAAAGCACAGGATTTTACCCGCCGAAAAAACCCGGAATTGGAGAAAACGACCTGGGGAGGACAAATTCCATATATTCCATGGCACAGTGGTTCTTTTATCGCTTCTGCCATGTATCGCAGCTGGCAGTTTAACTACAGCTTTGTATATGTGGGTGAACGCTACCATAACTCAGCCAATATTCCTGAAAACTATGAACAGCCCTGGTACACCAATGACATGTCTGTTTTTAAAAGCATGCATATAAACAACTGGAATATGAAAATGTCGCTGGAGGTGAATAATTTATTCAGTCAGGATTATGAGGTTGTATTAAACTATCCCATGCCGAAACGAAATTATAAATTAACAATAACATTGGAACTATGAGGGGATTATCGCTCCTGCTAAAATGTCTGGTACTAGGACTTATTCTATGGTCGTGTCGTGATGATGTGGAATTGTTCTTATCTGAAGAAATAATAGAACTTACTCCACCTGAAGATACGGGCGGTTATAAAGGTTTTTACCTTTTGAATGAAGGAAATATGGGAAGTAACAAATCTACCCTTGACTTCTACGACTTCAATACCGGCAGCTACAGCCGGAATATTTATGCCGAGAAAAATCCAACTGTACCAAAAGAGTTAGGCGATGTTGGCAACGATGTGCAGATTTATGGTTCAAAGCTATATGCAGTTATTAATGTTTCAAATAAGGTAGAAGTGATGGATGCCCAAACCACTAAACGCATCGGGCAGATTGAGATTCCCAACTGCCGTTATATACGTTTTCATAAACAATATGCTTATGTTACTTCTTATGCCGGCCCGGTGGAAATAAATCCCGACTATACCCAATTAGGCTTTGTTGCTAAGGTTGATACAGCTACATTAAAAGTGGTTGATAAGTGTCTGGTTGGTTTTCAACCTGATGAATTGACAATTACTGGCGGTAAAATATATGTAGCCAATTCTGGTGGTTACATGGGCGCAGGAAGTACTGAAGGTTACGAACGCACAGTTTCTGTAATAGACATTGAATCTTTTACCGAAGATAAACGCATTGATGTAGAATATAATCTTCATCGTATTAGAGCTGATCAACGTGGCGACTTATGGGTGAGTTCTCGTGGTGATTATAAAAAGCTACCCCCTCGTTTGTTTTTCATCGATGGTCAGGAACAAAAGGTAACGGCTACGCTAGATGTACCGGTAAGCAATATGTACATAATTGGTGATTCGCTATATGCATACAGTGTTTCATGGAGTTACATTACCTATTCGAATACCATTACTTATGCTATTGTAAATACTAAAACTCATGAAGTAGTTACCCGCAATTTTATTACAGATGGAACTGAAAAAGAAATTGAAATCCCTTATGGTATTATGGTGCATGAGGCTTCGGGCGATATTTTCGTGACGGATGCCGGTAACTACGTCACGCCAGGTATGTTATATTGCTTTGATCGCGATGGCAAAAAGAAGTGGAGCGTACGCACCGGAGATATACCTGCACATTTTGCTTTGCTAAAATAAACAATGTATTAATTTTACTTATATGAAAAATAATAATCTTCTTATCAAATGGCTTTTTGCCTTTTTAGTTTTAACAAATATCGTCGGCTGTGATGATGATGATCATCCAATCCCAAACGAAATTACGCTGAAGGATAGTTATTCCATTATTCGTTCAACAGTACTGTCGATTAAACCTGAAGTAACAGGTTATGAAAATGCTTCATATAAATGGTATTTGACCGAAACGCCAAAAGGAGCAGCCGATTCACTACTTAATGAAACATCGGAACTAACGTTTATTGCCTTAGAAACCGGCAACTATAAATTAAAGCTGGAGGTTACGGAAGATGATAACATGGAGAGCTTTCCTGTTCAACTTGTGGTCGAAAAGGAAGAAAAAGATTTTAGCCCATACATCTCTGAGGTGATTGATTACCTGCCCGGGGTGGGGCAGTTTGTTAATGAATTACCGAAATATGAAGATGGTGATACGAAAGAAATCATGATTAAAAAAGCGGGTGAATATTTGGTTGGCGAAGCAGGTTCCTTGGTGACGCTTGGTGGATTTGGAGGTTATGTTACCTTTCGCTTTGATCACACCGTAGCAAACTTACCTGGAGTACGCGATTTCCGTGTTAAGGGAAATGCTTTTCTTGCAGCAGCCAATCCTCGTCCTAACGCTCCCTGGGGAGGTAGCTGTGAGCCTGGTGTTATCAGAGTGGCTTATGATAAAAACAAGAACAATAAACCTGATGCCGATGAGTGGTACGAGATTGCGGGTAGTTCACATGAAGAAGTAACCAAAGAGCCATGGTATGATTTTGGTGTAAAGAATGGTAATGACATGAAATTTATACGCCAATTTGAAATTACCTATTATCGTCCAAAGGAAGAGCCGGAACAGCCTATCGATGAATATATCCGTTGGGAGGATAACCAGGGGAATTCGGGTTACAAGGTAAAAAACATGTTTCATAAACAATCATATTTTCCAGCTTGGATAGATGGTGATTCATACACCTTATCCGGAACTCGTCTGCCTCAAAATGGCATTGATGAGAGTGGAATGGGAAATTACTTTGTTTGTTATGGATTTCGTTATGGGTACGTTGATAACTATCCTAATAATCATGACAACTCGGGTATTGATATTGCCTGGGCTGTAGATGCCGATGGTAAGCAGGTTCATTTGCCAGGAATCGATTTTGTATCTGTTTACTGTGGTGTCAATCAGGAAAACGGATGGTTGGGTGAATGTTCAACCGAAGTATCAGGAGCAGAAGACTTACACTTGCTCGGAAAATCAATTACAACAATCGACCGGTAGCCTAAGGTCATAATAAAAATAAAAACCTCCCTTCTCTTGATAGCACTTACGGGCATTGAGAGAAGGGAGGTTTTTATTTTCCCGGATGCATCAATTTTGATAATTGTCAAAGTGTTTCTTGATCTTTTGTAATTTTTTGCACTCGGTGTGAAATCAACAAGTAGTGAATGTATTATTGAGATCTAATTAAGCTCGATCTTCTTTTGTGATAGTTGAACGTGTTGTCAAAAAAACTAAACAGTTTATAAGGATTCATTAATAATATTTCTACATTTGCGCCGCATTTGGTTTCCATGGTGCTGTAAAGTGCCGAGGAATTAAAAGGGAATGCCGTTTGAACCGGTAACAGTTCCCGCTGCTGTGAAGCTCGTATAAAGCTTTAGATAAATGAACCATTGTCCGCCTCAGGTGGATGAGAAGGAATCTAAAGTGAGATAAGTCAGAAGACCTGCCAATGTAACATAGATTTTACAGTCTGCGGTGAACAGGCGAGTGATCAACCACGATGTATCAATGGCGTTCTGCCTGCATTGTTGCTGTAAGATCAATAAATAAATAAATAACAGTGACAATGGAAACATAAAAGCACGTAGAAATTTTAGGATTCACAAGGAATGATTCTTTATTGAAGGATTCTTCTGTGAATAGATATAAATAAAAAAGAGATAGCAGATGGTTTTGGCGAACGCTGCTATCCCTTGGTACTAACACAATTATTTAATCTTAACAATTGTATTATGAAACAAATTTACCATTTAATGATGATTTATGTGGCTTTATTCAGTGGAATAATGTCGGTTAATGCTCAAAAAAGTCTCGATGAGCTTAAAGAATGGGACAAATATTTTTTTACAAAGGGACAACAATTTGAATTTACGACATCAAATAACGTAAGTCAGGTAACAGTCAATGATAGAGTTGTTTCAATGTCTAACTTTAAATTTAGTACTGAACTAGTTGAAGGCATTAATACAATAAAAATATATGAAAAAGTACAGATACAACCTCCTTTTCCTGTTTATGGCAATAGACTAAAAAAAACGTATTCATTAAAAGCCGAATCTGTTGATTACAATATAAATAATGGCGAAGTAGTCAAAGCTGGTGATATTGTAACTATTGTATTTAACGAGTTAGGATTGCCAGTAGCAAAATCAGAAACTCGCAATCCTAAAGATGCAAACCTGCTTTATGAAACAGATATTCCTGGCTTAGGAAAAATATCAGGAAATAATGCAACGCCAGGCGGTAGTACTTCTTTCAATTCAGCAAATTTAAATACCTTAACATTGACCATTCCTGCTGATGCTGTTAATGGAGATGTTTATACTTTAACTAATGGGCACGTATATCAAACCTGGTTTGGTAATAAGTTGTTTGATGGCCAATCAAAAAAAGACTATGGCGGATTTTGGGGTGAGGCTTGGGAATACAACTTTTATACTCTTCCTGATATCACAATCACTGTAGGACAAAGTAACAATCAAGGAGAAGCGGATGTTATTACTGTTATAAAGCCTTTATCGGATATAGAGGTAGTGGAGAATGCATACAGTTCTTTACTGCCATTAAGCGATGTGTTTAGTAGTAAACAGGGGCAGGATATTTCTTTCAATATTGAGAGCAACAGCAACAATGGGCTTGTAACTGCAATAATTGAAAATAAGCAGTTAAAGCTATTATATACAGAAGAAAAAACCGGACAGGCCACTATAAAAATTAAGGCATCTACATGGAGAGCTTCAGCTACCGATGAAATTACAGTTACCGTTAATGAAAAGCCACAAGAGGAACCAATTAAAGTTATAAATTATAATTTCGGTTACAATAGTAACACGGTTGGTGATGATTGGAAAAATGACCTTTGGTTAAACTCTTATTCTAAGGAAATGACTCCTGGTGAGACTTACAATATTGTTGCCAGACGTGTAGAAGAAATTGTCAGTAGTAGTGTAACCAAGGATGTTGTTCTACCTACATTCACTTATACAATAGTGAGTGGCAATAGTGTGCGTGTAAATGAAAGCGGAAAAATTACCGCGATACATTCAGGTCCTTCTATTATTGAAGTTTCCTATCTTGAAAAACAAGCATACGGACGAACATATCCGGCTTGTTCTTCTGTTAATAAAACATATATGTGTGTTGACGTGGTAGATGATAAAAATTCCGGGTTATCAATTAACACAAACATTGATGACGCTATGAATACTTATCATACATATTACTTTACTGAAGATTATTATAATTACTCCTTTACTGCAGTATCGTCAGATAGTGATAATTTAATTGTAAAATGCAATGGCGTAGATGCTTCAAAAAAAGGTAACCAATACACCGTACAGCTAAAAAACAGGGCAAACATTATCGAAATAAAAGCTGAAAAAGATGATGAATTCAAACGGAAATTTTTTGTAGTTGATGCACGTAAAATTGAAATTGAAAAAAGCAATGTAACTGATCCTGATCAGGATTTTGAACCAGGAGACAAAATTCGCGTTTCATTTAAAGGAATAACAATGCCGGTATATAAACTGGCTACTATCTATAATCCATGTTTTAAAAACGCTTTTGAAAAAGGAAGTGATTTTGCACGTGTTGTTTACCAGAATGATATAATCGGAAATATACATAGTAATGTTAACATCGGTCAGTATACTTTAGCTAATAATAATACAATTGAAATAACCTTACCAAATAGTGGTGTATATACATTTAAAGGAGGTCATATACATAGTGCATGGTGGGGTTCAGATTTAGGAACTGAAAAAACAATGACTGGTCCCGGTAGTCCAAATTTAAATGCAATAGTTCAACAAAGTGATTTTAGCTTTTTACCTGATTTTACAATTGAAGTAAAAGGATATATGCCTGTTACTTTTGAAGATCAAACTCTTTCGGTAGAATCGGAACGTTATGCAGATGCCACTGCAGTGGAGGTTTATCAATCGGTAAACGAGGTATTTAAAAGTGGAAGTTTTAATTTCAAGAATAGTGCTACCAACTGGGGATCGATGACTTCCTGGTATGGAGTGGCCTTAAGCAACCGTACAGACAACACTACTTCAGGAGGAGTGAGTAATCAATTTAATTCGGCTGCAGGCGGCGATATAAATGGGACTGGCAAATATGCGGTCGTTTACGATGCTAATAGTGGAGGTTTGGGTTTGGGACCTGATGCAGCAATTTCATTCACCAATGTAGATTATCCTGATGGTAAAGAGGTAAGCGGATTATACATTACAAACAATACATATGCAACCAACTCCTTGGGTAATGGTGATGGTTTTGCCAAGCCTTTTGGTGGTGATGATGGTAACGACGAAGACTGGTTTAAACTAACGGCTGAAGGTTTTGATAAGGATGGAGAAACTACCGGAACAGTTGATTTCTATATGGCCGATTACCGTTTTGAGAACAATACCAAAGATTATATAGTGAAAGACTGGGAGTGGATGGATCTTTCTTCGTTGGGAACTGTGACCAAAGTACAATTCACGATGACGTCAACTGATGTAGGTGGCAATGGAATGAATACCCCGGCCTATTTCTGTATGGATAACATAAATCAACCACGATTGCTTTTAAAGAATAGTATTGATGACATTACGGTTGAGCCAAATGCAGGGGATCAGCTTATTGATCTTAGCAATTTATTTGAGGATACGGAAAATGCTGATATCAGCAAAGACATTGTATACAATACCAATACTGATTTGGTAACAGCAACGATTAATGGTGATGAATTAAAACTTGAATTTGCCGAAGGCACAAGTGGTACGGCTGAGATCATGTTGAAAGGAAAATGCCAGAAGATGGCAGCCCGAACAAGTTTTACGGTAACGGTAAGTACACCAACTGCAATTGAAAAAGAAGCACAAGAAAGTGCTGTTAGTGTTTATCCTAATCCGTTTAATGATCAGATTACGATTAAAGGGGCTCATCTTAAAGGAGCACAATATATGCTCTATAGCATTAGTGGCCAAATGGTAAAACAAGGATATCTGAACCAATCTCCGATTAACACAAGTGATTTGCTAAAAGGAACCTACTTATTAAGGATTCAATCTGAAGCAGGTGTGGTAACACAAAAGCTATTAAAACAATAGGAAAGTAATATTAACAAATGCCCGCTGGAATTATAATTCCAGCGGGCATGCTTATTCAATATAATGAGAATACATTATTTGGCAATACTTTGTTTTTGCACCTTGTTGAGTACAAATGCACAGGTGCGATATGCAACCAAGCTTTTTGAATACACTCCGGCACCGGGGCAGTTTATCAACAAATCCCCGGGTTTACCTGCTAATGCACAATCCATCCTGGGGCAGGCGGCTGGTTCCGGAAAAATGGTGTCACTTGGTTTTTGGGGCGGATATATTGTATTGGGCTTTGATGCTCCAGTGAAAAATGATCCTGACAATCCATATGGTGTGGACTTTACAGTTTTTGGCAATCCGTTTTCAGGTAGCTCAGAGCCCGGTATTGTGCAGGTGATGAAGGATGAAAATGGAAACGGACAACCAGATGATACCTGGTATGAGCTGAGAGGTAGTAATCACTTTTTATCCTCCACCTTGCGAAATTATTCCATGACTTACCAAAATCCACATGGTACTGAGGATGTACCTTGGATCGATAATAAGGGTAACAATGGTGTGGTAGAATTCGTTGCCTATCATGGACAGGAACATTATCCAATGGCTGTTAACTTTCCTGATGTTGACCAGGATGAATACACCTTGCAAGGAACTCGATTAAAATCAAAAACAGCACAGGGAATGGTATGGGTGAACGATGGATTTGATTATGGTTATGCAGACAATAAAATAATCAATCGCCGGGCATCAAAAGATATCCCTGATAATCCTTATACATTGGATGTGCTGGAAGGCTGCGGAGGAGATGCTTTTGACATCAGTTGGGCAGTGGATGCTGATCAGCAGGAAATATATCTTGACCAGGTTGATTTTGTGAAAGTCTATACAGGAGTGGCACAGAATGCCGGAGCCATAGGGGAGAATTCACCCGAGATATCCGGAGTTGCAGTGGTGAAGCCTGATCCTTCCATCAATGGTATTACAGATGTTATTGTGAGCAATCATCCTCTTAATATTGGCGTAAATCCGTATAAAGCACAAAGCAGATGGTACAAGGGGCATACTTTTACCTTTGAATCTTATGTTGTTTCGAAAGGATTGTTAAATACCAATCAGGAATTAATTTGGTCATCAGATCATCCTTCTATTGCAACGATTTCATCTGATGGCAAACTCACAGGTGTAAGCAATGGGGAAGTAACAATTACTTGCAAGTGGGCATTGGATCCATCTATTCAACGAACTTTTAATATTTTGATTGAGGAGGGTGTGCCAACAGCAATTGATAACACCAACGATGTACAGCTGGCAGTTTACCCAAATCCTGCAAGTCACTTTATTCGAATTAAGGGTGCAGATAATGCCCGTATAGTTATGTACGACATGACAGGTCATCAGGTAATGCATCGCCAGGTGTATAAGGAAAACCAGAAGGTTGATTTATCGGCATTGAACTCAGGATTGTATATTATTCAAATAGAACAATTGAATGTTACAAAAACACTTAAACTTATTAAACGATAGGTATCTGCATATCGTTTGCCCGATCCTGCTATTAATTTTGATTCCCCGGATATCTTCAGCGCAAGGTATCCGGGATTCTGTGTTTCAGATACGTAATGTTAATGTCTCAGCAGAAAAGCTATTGAAAAAGGAAGAGGCAGGTATCACCAAGTCAGAGGTGGACACCATTGCAATGATGGAAGCGCAACACCTTTCCTTGAGTGAGTTGATATCAGTAAGTACACCCATTTACATTAAACATTATGGACGAGGTACTATGGCAACGGCTTCCTTCCGTGGCACAGCACCATCACATACCCAGGTGCAATGGAATGGTATTAGTTTGAATTCACCCATGTTGGGGATGGTTGATTTCTCATTAATTCCGGTTTGGTTTTTCGATGATGCTGAGTTGTATCATGGAGGAGGTTCGTTAAAGGAGGGCAGTGGGGCACTTGGTGGCACCATTGCTTTAAGTAATCAGCCAATGGATTGGCGTCACAAGTTTTCTGCAACGGCTTTAGGTGCTGTTGCCAGTTTTTCTACTTATGATGCTTTTACAGCTCTATCTTTTGGTGATAAGAAGTGGCAATCGAAAACAAAAGCCTTTTATTCTGATTCGGACAATGACTTTGAATATGTGAATAAATTAATCAGTGACATCAATCCACATACCGGAAAAAAGACATATCCGACATTGAAAAACAATGCTCCCTATCAAAACTACGGGGTGTTGCAGGAATTCTATTTTCGGCTGGCATCCAATCAGGTTTTGTCCTTGAGAGGGTGGTTACAGCATACGGTTCGCACCATTCCTACGCTAGGCACATATGAAGGAGGAGTGGTGTACAATCCAATCACCGGACAGTTTGATTATAATGATGTAAAAGAGGTGAATCGGGATAATGAGCAGGATAATAAAGCTTTTCGAACTTCTTTTAGCTGGAAATTATACGGTGAAAATAGTCAGTTGAGGTTTAATAGTGGGATTAATTATGAGGATAATAATTACCTTACATATAGCCCAGTTAGACAGGGAGATCAGGAAGTATCGAAAAAGTTGACCATGGCAGCAGACAGTTATAGTACGAGTTGGTACAATCAACTGGCAGGCCAATATCAATGGCAAGATTACCTGACATTAGAGGGTGGTATCGATTTTCAGTATCACGATGTGAATTCAAACGAAGCACAGAGTTTAACAGGTTACGACGAGAATCGTTGGCTTTTATCTTCTCATGCTACGTTATCAGGTACTTTGGGAGAACGCGCCACCTGGTTATTGTTGCTGCGGCAAGAGATGATTGATCGTGATGTGCAGCCTATTTTAGGGCATATAGGGATGGAGTGGCAGCCAATTGCTTCAATCGGATGGGTAGTCAAAGGTAGTGTGGCATGTAACAATCATTATCCAACCTTGAATGATCTTTATTTTTTACCCGGTGGTAATGTCAATCTTCGTAATGAGGAAAGTCTGACCTCGGATGTAGGCATGAGCTATACGGCACAAAACAGACGATGGTACTTTAAAAGTTCTGTTACTGGTTTTTATTCCGATGTGAATGATTGGATACTTTGGCTGCCCACACAAAAAGGTTATTGGACGCCAATAAATATTGATAAAGTAATATCTAAAGGTTTGGAAGCTGATTTGACATTAAAACGAAGTTGGCCAAAATCTTCATTGACCTTTCACGGAGCTTACTCTTTGACTCATGCCTTAAACTTTGATAAAAAAGACAATTGGGGGGATGAATCCTATGGTAAACAATTGCCTTATATTCCTAAACATTCGGGTAATGCCAGTATAACACTGGATCATCACCATTGGCAACTGGGCTATTTCTTTTCAGCTTACAGCGAACGTTTCACCACTTCTTCTAATGAATATACGACCGATCGCGATCGCATTTATCCTTATCTGATGAATGACATAATGCTTAAATATAAATTGAAGATAAGGGAACAACGAGTAGATATTCAATTCAAGGTGTATAATCTGTTTGATGAAACCTATCGTAATGTATTACAGCGTCCCATGCCATTGCGTAATTACAGTTTAGTATTAAAATATCAATTTCATAACTGATGATCGTAGACGGAAGAAAATATATCCTGTTGCTATTACCTTTTATTCTGGCAGGATGCATGAAAAAATATGAAGAAGAATGGTTGAAACGCAATAAATTGGAGCCGTGGCCTCCTGGTGGAGTATTTATAACTTGTGAAGGTAACTTTATGTACGGTAATGCTTCCCTATCGTACTATAATAAAGATACCGAAGAGGTGGAGAACGATGTATTTTACAAAGAAAATAATCTGCCCATTGGGGATGTGCTGCAATCCATGGCTATACGCGATACCTTGGCTTATTTGGTGGTCAATAACTCTGGTAAGATCTATGTGATGAATACCAATACCTACGAATATGTGGGTAAAATTACGGGATTAACATCGCCCCGCTACATTCATTTCTTAAGTGAAAGGAAGGCTTATGTAACGGATTTGTATGCTAAGAAAATATGGATTGTAGATCCATTGGGTGATCATTATGAAACATCGGGCGTGGCCAATGGCAGTATTTTAGGCTCCATTGATGTCAGCAATGATGATACAAAGTTTTATCAACATCCAACCGAGCAGATGGTGCAATATGGCAAATATGTGTTTACCAATTGCTGGAGCTACGATAATAAATTGCTGGTGATTGATTCGGAAACCGATCAGTTGATTGATGAGATCGAGGTTGGCAAGCAACCCGCAGGCATCACCATCGATAAATACAATAAGATATGGGTGATTTGTGATGGAGGCTACGAAGGATCGCCATATGGTATGGAAGCTCCTAGCTTACATCGTGTGGATGCTGCCACTCGCAAAGTAGAAAGAACCTGGACCTTTGATGTGGATCAATGGCCTTCGGAAATTTGTACCAATGGTATACGTGATACCATTTACTGGGTCAATCAGGATATCTTTCATATGGCTGTAACGGAAGAAGAGCCAGAAGTAGCTATTCCATGGAAAAACACCATTTTTTACGGATTGGGAGTAGACCCTATCACCTCAGAAATATATGTGGCTGATGCCATCGATTATGTGCAAAGTGGTGTTATTTATCGCTACAGTTCAGATTTTACTCCGGTAGATACGTTTAAAGTTGGCGTTACACCAGGGAGTTTTTGTTTTAAGCCGGAGTAATTCCGTTTATTATCGGAATTAACCAACGTAATGAGCAAAATGGCTTACAGCTCATTTTGTAATACACTTGGTATAATGTCACCCAAGGTTTCGTGTTTAATGAAAATCCTGGCAGTGTGCTTAAATAGATTCTAAATGTGGTAATCTGGTTTTTATCGAAAAAGTAAGATTACGGCTCTGTATGAATTATAGTGGGTAAGTGCTGAGATAACTTCAATGTACCACTCGGCCTCTCTAAAAAAAGTGATGGA